>CANOKG010000176.1 GCA_947566655.1 uncultured Muribaculaceae bacterium
TACTCTTAGTGGCAACTTCATAAAATAAAGAGGTGAGTCCTTGTCTTTGTTAATAACTGAGAGGATGGAACTATTGGAAGGGTAAATTTGTTTTGATACCAAATTTATTCACACTATGACAAACACAACCTATAATAGAGGCGCTAACACTTCTACCTCTCTGAATTTTATTGCTTTTGTAATTTTCATTGCTATTTTGGGAGCATTCAGCTCTTTGGTTAACGATATGTACCTGCCTACAATGCCGGCGATGAAATATGAGTTCCACACAACAACATCAATGACTCAGTTCGGGCTCACGACGGCAATGCTTGGCATGGGACTCGGCTCGGTGCCATTAGGTTCTTTGAGCGACCGATACGGACGCAAGCCTGTATTATTTAGCTCGCTGATACTTTTTGTATCAGCGACTGCTGTTTCTTTATTTTCCAACTCGATAATTTTCTTTATTATTTGCCGATTTTTTCAAGGCTTTGGAGCCAGTGGTCCTATGGTACTTTCCACTTCTATTCCGGCCGACGATTATCAGGGTCGACAATTGGCAAAAGTAATGGCCATAGTCGGAGCGATAAATGGCATAGCCCCGGCCGCCGGCCCTCTGTTGGGTGGATTTCTGTCTGATGTTGTTGGATGGCGCGGAATTTTTATCGTACTATTAGCCATAGGTATAGTTGTAACCTATTTTGTATCGCGCATGAAAGAATCCTTACCACCGTCCCGGCGTGCTCCACGCCAAGGATATAAGGCCTACTGTATGAGATATAAAGCATTGCTTACCAACAGTCGGTTCATGATTTACGTCTTTGTTAAATCAATAGGCATAGCATTACTCTATGTCTACATATCGTCGGCCCCGTTTATCATACAGGATCACTACCAATTCACGTCACTTCAATTTGGTTTGATATTTGGTGGCAATGCGCTTGCGATAGCAGCGGGATCAACTCTTGTGATGAAATTCAAGGTAATGAAACAGGGAATGGTGACGGGATGTATCGGCATTTTCATTTTTGCCGTTCTTGAAGCATGGGTAATGTACCATAGCTATAGTTTCGTTTTTTATGAGATAGCCGCCATTCCGATGTTGCTTTTCTGTGGTATGATCTTTACGAGCGCCAACACGTTAGCAATGGAAGTAGGTAGACAGGAAGCCGGCACTGCATCGGCAATTCTCTCTACAGTCAAATACTTACTGTCCGGAATCGTAGCTCCGCTGTCCGGAATCGGCGAAATCATGCACTCATCGGCCTGGACATTCACCGGGTGTGCTTGCATAGCAATACTACTTGCGATCCCATCCTATCGACTTGCGCCACTGCAGGACATGGTAAGGAAATAACAGCTGGAACCAATTTTCAGATCTACGATGTAGCCGACATCCCAATTACCATAGGTCTAATCAAGTAGATCGGGACGGAGACGGCGAGTGCGTTCGAGGGCTTGTTCCTGACGCCAGTCGGCTATGCGGGCTTCATGCCCCGACAGCAGGATATCAGGGACTTTCCAACCATTGTAATCGGCCGGACGGGTATATACCGGCGGAGCCAACAAGTTATCTTGAAATGAATCGCTTAGAGCGCTTTGTTCATCACCTATAGCTCCTGGTATAAGCCTTACAATAGCATCAGAAATTATAATTGCCGGTAACTCGCCACCGGTCAATACATAATCGCCTATCGAAATTTCTTTAGTAATAAGGTGCTCCCTTACCCTATAATCGACTCCTTTATAATGCCCGCATAAAATGATTATGTTGTTCAACATTGACATGCTGTTGGCCATAGGTTGATCGAAAACTTCACCATCGGGCGATGTAAAGATTACCTCGTCATAGTCACGCTCAGCCTTAAGAGCCGATATGCAGCGCTCTATAGGTTGCACCTGCATCACCATACCGGCCTCACCACCAAATGGATAGTCATCAACCTTACGATGCTTGTTGGTTGTATAATCGCGAAGATTATGGACGTAAAACTCAACCAATCCTTTATTCTGTGCTCTTTTTAAAATAGAACAATTGAGCGGTGAGTCAAACATCTCGGGAAGTACTGTAAGGAAGTCTATGCGCATTGTAGATAGAAGTTTTCGGTCTTTAGAACTATTTCTTATAATGAACTGATAGTAGACTGGTTTTCAATCTTTGATCCTCTTTTCGGCCAATTATAGATCTTTCTTCAGTCGTGTAGCTCGCTACACTCCTTCATCAATATCTATAGTTAACTCAAAAATAGAATCAAATCTTAAAAAATAAAAAGTTTAAATCAGTTCAATAGGGGAGTACAAAGATACGAACTTTTTTTCTTACTTTTGTGCTGCATATGGAGTCGAAACCTAAAACATTAATAAGCATAGCGGCCGACTACGGGCTCATTCTTGGAGCTCTGTTCTGCCTGACATTCTTCGCTGCGCTATACGCACTACGATGGCCTGCCCTATCATTTGTAACCCTGGCCGGCTTTATCGGGGTTCCTGTCACCGTGTTCATAATGTTAAAACGAACATGGATCAAGTCTCTCCACACCATGCCGTTCTCAGCGATGTGGACCCAAGGTATAGCAGCTGCTGCCGGAGGTGCTATCATTTTGGCTTTGGCCACATATATTTTTCTAAAATGGATTCAACCTGACTTGCTTATCGATGCGTTGGAACGACAGGTCAAAGCCTGGGAAGCGGTTGGCTCCATTGATGCAACCCACAATGCCAAAGCGCTGAAATTCATGATTGAAAACGGAAGCATTCCCCACCCCAGCGAAATAGCGATTCAATTGGCATGTCTTGTCATATTCACCTGCTCGGCGCTATCAATGGTACTCTCGCTGGTGACAAGAATTGTTTATAGACACTCAAAACTGTAACTTATAAATGGATATATCAGTTGTAGTACCACTATATAACGAAGCTGAATCACTTCCTGAACTGGAAGCTTGGATAGCCAGGGTAATGGAAGCTAACGGCTTCTCTTACGAAATTCTGTTTATCAACGATGGCAGCACCGACAACTCCTGGGAAGTAATCGAAGAGCTCTCCCGAAAGAACAAGGCAGTAAAAGGAGTTTGTTTCAGACGCAATTATGGAAAGTCACCGGCTTTAAACACCGGCTTCGAGCGTGCCCAAGGTAATGTTGTGATTACCATGGACGCTGATCTTCAAGACTCACCCGATGAGATTCCCGAACTCTACCGAATGATCACCCAAGAGAACTATGATCTTGTTTCGGGATGGAAACAGAAACGTTATGACCCGCTGAGCAAGACTATTCCTACCAAGCTCTTCAATGCCACCGCACGAAGGGTCAGCGGGATCAAGAATCTACATGATTTCAACTGTGGACTCAAAGCCTACCACAACAAGGTGGTGAAACGTATCGAAATATACGGAGACATGCACCGATACATCCCCTACTTAGCTAAAAACGCCGGTTTCAGCCGCATAGGTGAAAAGATTGTACATCACCAGGCCCGAAAGTATGGAACGACTAAATTTGGTCTTGACCGCTTCGTGAACGGGTACCTTGATTTGATGACCCTATGGTTTACATCGCGCTTCGGGGGGAAACCGATGCACTTCTTCGGCCTACTTGGTTCACTGATGTTCTTCATAGGTCTAATAGCCGTGATGATTGTTGGATTCGGAAAACTTTGGCACATGCACACCGGAGCACCATACCAACTCGTAACATCATCTCCTTATTTCTATCTGGCACTCACCACTATGATACTTGGCACCCAATTGTTTCTAACCGGATTCATTGGAGAACTTATTGCCCGCAACTCTTCGCGACGAAACGAATATGAGATCGAAACCGAAATAAACGACAACGATGAATCTGAAGTTTGTTAAGATCTTTTTGTTCCCTATAATGGCCTCGTTACTGACAATGGGACTGCTAACCCAATGCAATACTGCCGGTTGCACTGACAACCGCAGTTCTTTATTGCTAACCGGTTTTTACTCATCGACTACATTGCTGGCAATCTCGGTTGATTCACTCGAACTGGGCGGAGTTGGTGCTCCCAACGATTCTCTGCTGGTCACCATCGATGAACGTGCTTCGCAGGTATACATGCCTCTCCGCTCCAGAGATACTGAAACATCGTTCTATCTACACTACGCCAGCAAAACTCTCAATGATCCGGCATTTGACGACGTGATAATTTTACGGTATACTTCAGAGCCATATTTCGCCTCTGAAGAGTGTGGGGCAATGTACCGTTACCACATACACGAGCTCCGGTACACACGTCACCTTATCGACTCTATAGCTCTACCCGACTCTTTGATAAACAATGCCAATGTAGAGCGCATGAAAATATTTTTCAGGACTGAAACATCTCAATAACCGTAGCCATGAAACGTCTATACCTAATTCTGATACTGAGTCTCATGGTGCTCACATCGTCGTTGACAGCCAACTGCCAGCGGCGCATCTCTCCTGTCAATACCCCCGCTACAACCACTCAGGCGCGAAACGAGAATAAACTTCCGGGCGACTCAATAAACCGTGATGCACTTGTTGAATATCGCGATAACAAAGGCAACATTATTCTGGTCGACACCATAAGTGGCAAAGAGATTGTTGACTCTACAGCATTGCCTGTAGTACCACCTATGCTATATCCTCTGGTCTACGATGCTTCAATAGGTGTAAACATTTGGGATCCACTTATGAGAGCATTCGGTCAGAAATACGGTTTAATAGGATTCTCTGCCCATTTCAACATGCACAACCGCTACATAGCAGCGTTTGAATTCGGTCTCGGTGATGCAAATGATACACCGGCCGACAATAATTACACCTACCACCAATCACTTGCTCCATACTTCAAGCTCGGTATGGATTACAATTTTCTTTATAACTCCAATCCCGATTACATGATGTTTGCCGGACTACGGTACGGGTTCAGCACTTTTAAATGGACTCTTCGCGATGTCTCTTCAAACAATGACTACTGGGGAGAGCCATCCGATATTCCGTTCCCAAATATCAACGCTACAGCAGGATACCTTGAGTTCCTTTTCGGTCTTAAAGTCAAGATCGTAAGAAATATTTCCATGGGCTGGACCTTCCGCTACCATCGAATT
>CANOKG010000177.1 GCA_947566655.1 uncultured Muribaculaceae bacterium
GTTTTATTATATGCATCCAAAAGCTGTTCATTTCTGTCAAAATCCACATTTGAAACTTTATAGTTTAAACGTAGGCCTAATTTGACGGCTAATTCACATGCCTGAACCATAGCATCTTCTGTATGATTGCAACAAACACATGGAACGGCCTCTTGATTCACAATCCTCAAACGACGAAACATATCAAACAGCATAGCAACTCGAGATATCAATACCAAAAAATCATTATCATCTATAAACCATAGAGAACTATCATTCCCGATATACTCCAAAGCTTTTTTTGATATCAAACTCAATGTTCGGTCATCACACTTTACCACACAAAGATTCTCTTCAGGGACAGTATTCTTTAATTGACGTTTCTCGAGATCGCTCAACACACCAACCGATTGAAGAACAAACGGTGTATATCCCGACTCCGATTTAAATGCCGATGCCAATGCTATAGAACTATCGTCATGAGAACACACCACAACTCTTTTCATTTCATTGTTCACATTCAAAATTTCCGACAATAAAGCGACTAATTTTCCATGAAAATCATAGATACTCATAGCTGCCCCCGACAAAAATTCATATACAAACATACCGTCATCGATAGGCTTCAGTACAGATTCTTCTGTTATCCACTTATCGGCTATTTCACGAAGCTTCTCTTGTCCAATTAGCTTACCAAGCATGGCATTTAATACCACAAAAGAAACTTCACTCTGAGTCATTTCTACTATATTGTTAAAAAAGGCATCGGGAAGCCGCCTGAGATCTTCAGTACAAAGACTATAGTTAAGCATCATCTTATATTTGCTATTGATATAATATCGGCAAACACACCTGCAGCCGTAACCTCAGCACCAGCCCCATACCCCTTTATAGACATGGGATATTCCTTATATCGCTCGGTCGTTATCAATATGACATTGTTACTACCCTCAAGATCATAGAAAGGATGATCCACTCCTACTAATTGGAGACCTACCTCGACAAGACCATCCTCCAACTTAGCAACGAATCTGAAGTGTTCGCGCTTTGACTCTGCATCTTGGCGCCGTCTCTCAAATTCTGAATCAATTTCAGTTATATTCTTAAAGAAATCATCTATTGTACCTGTAAAATATTTTTCAGGAATAAAGAGGTGTTTTTTAACATCTGCCTGCTCTACGATATATCCGGCCTCGCGTGCCAATATCACCAGTTTTCTTATTACATCTTTACCACTCAGATCAATTCGCGGATCTGGTTCACTGTATCCTGCATCACGTGCCATCATTATGGCTTGGCTTAATGGAGTATCCTTGCCCAGAACATTGAAAATATAATTCAGTGTACCCGATACCACAGCTTCGATCTTTATTATTCTATCGCCCGAATTTATCAGATTATTGATAGTATTAATAATCGGTAGACCGGCGCCTACATTAGTCTCAAAAAGAAACTTGACATCTTTCTTCTTAGCAACATCCTTCAAGCTCAAATAGTTGTCATAATCAGACGATGTCGCAATCTTATTGGCCGCAACAACATTTACATTATGGCTTAACAAATCATAGTACAACTTTGCTATTTGATCACTTGATGTACAATCCACAAAAACCGGATTGTAAAGGTTCATCGATAAGATTTCATCTCTTATGCGTGATGGCGATGCTACAATATCTGATTTCTCAAGCAATTCCTTATATCTTGATATTTCAATTCCGTTGCGGTCAAAAACTGCTCTACGTGAATTAGCTATACCAACGACCTGTAGTTTTAGAGCCTTTGTTTTCAAAAGTTTTTCTTGTTGCAAAGATATTTGTTTAATCAAATTCTTACCAACATTTCCAACTCCAACAATAAAAATATTCAATACCTGAGATGCCGACAGAAAAAAAGAATCGTGAATTACACTTATAGTTTTGAATAGATCTTTTCGATCTATAACAAACGAAATGTTCGATTCTGATGCACCTTGAGTGATTGCCCTTACATTCACACCATTACGACCAATAGTATTAAATAGTCTACCGGCAATTCCACTCTCTGTTTTCATATTCTCTCCAACAATTGCAACCGTAGCCAAATCATCCTCGCGTCTTATCTCTGAAATATCTCCTCGACGCAATTCATCAGCAAATTCCTCTTTTAAAGTTGCCACAGCCTGAATCCCATCACATGTCTTTACCGCTATCGATGTGTTATTTTCACTCGATGCCTGAGACACTAAAAACACACTCACTCCGTCCTTAGCCAATGCATTAAAAATTCGGGCATTAACGCCTACTATGCCAACCATTCCCAAGCCATAAACAGTTATCAGTGAAGTGTCATTTATTGATGATATACCTTTTATTGGCTTCTCTGGACTGCCTGAATCTTCTTTCGATATCAAGGTTCCAGGCATCGATGGTCTAAAAGTATTTTTTATAAGAATAGGTATATTCTTGTGATACACTGGATATATTGTAGGTGGATATATCACTTTTGCTCCGAAATTACACAATTCCATTGCATCGGTAAACGACATCCGGTCTATAACATAAGCATTTGAAATAATTCTCGGATCAGCAGTCATAAAACCATCTACATCGGTCCATATTTCGAGAACCTCTGCATTTAGATTAGCTGCCAATATTGCCGCAGTATAGTCACTTCCGCCTCGTCCAAGATTAGTTATATTTCCTTCCTTATCCGATGATATAAAACCTGGCACGAGAACAATCTTGGAATCAATACCTTTAAATCGATCTGCGATAAGCCGGCTTGTTTCCAAATCGTCCAGAACATGTTTATGATTATGGAACTTGGTTTTTATAAATTCACGGGAATCAAGCAACAATGCATCTTCCAATATATATGAGATAATAAAGCTCGACATTCGTTCCCCATAACTCACTATTATATCAAGCGTTCTCTCAGTGAGTTCTTTTATAAGACCAACTCCCTTATAAATATCGGCAAGTTCTGCAAGCATCCCATCTATAGATCGCTTAACATGCGACCTATGCTCTTCAGGTACCATTCCATCAATTACAACATGATGCCGCGATGTAATTCGTTCAAAATTGCCAGCACATGAAGCATATCCGTGTAACGCTTGCTTGGCTGTATTTATCAATAAATCGGTAACACCACCCAAAGCAGAAACTACCACAATGGATTTATCACAATATCCATCAACTATTGACTTAACATTTGTCAAACTATCTATTGTGCCAACCGATGTTCCACCAAACTTGAGTACTTTCATCTATATAAAAAAATACGAGGATGAGACTATAAATAACCAAATCAACGCTCCATACAGTTAACATTATTTACTAATATGCATGAAGCGTTTACCCAACAAAGATACCATCTTTTTATTTAATATACAACATGAAAAAGCAAACCTTAGTCACAGAGCCAAAATCGGTTGGTAGTCTTCTATAAATATTGTACCTTTGCACTGAAAATAATCATATAGTAATAAACCACCTAACCTTTTAATATTCCCGTGGCCAACTTAAACGATGAAATATCTCGCCGCCGCACATTTGCTATAATCAGTCACCCCGACGCAGGCAAAACTACTTTGACTGAAAAATTACTTCTTTTTGGAGGAGCCATACATATTGCTGGAGCTGTAAAATCCAATAAAATAAAAAAAACAGCCACCAGCGACTGGATGGAAATAGAAAAACAACGTGGAATTTCTGTTGCGACCTCCGTAATGGGCTTTAATTATGGCGATTACAAAATAAACATCTTAGACACCCCTGGACACCAAGACTTCGCAGAAGATACTTACCGAACTCTCACGGCCGTTGATAGTGTCATCATCGTGGTGGACGTTGCAAAAGGAGTAGAACAACAAACTCGAAAGCTCATGGAAGTGTGCCGTATGCGCAACACACCAGTGATCATCTTCGTCAATAAGCTTGATCGCGAAGGCCGCGATCCATTTGAAATCCTCGATGAGCTCGAGACCGAGCTAAAAATCTCTGTCCGTCCTCTTTCTTGGCCAATAAACATAGGAGCCAAATTCAAAGGAGTTTATAATATTTACGAACAATCGCTCGACCTATTCACGCCCAACAAACAACGCGTTAGTGAACGCATAGAAATTGATGACATCAACGACCCTCGCATTGATCAAAATGTCGGTTCAAATGATGCATCTAAGCTTCGTGAAGATTTGGAACTAATAGATGGAGTATATCCCGACTTCGAAACAGATGAATACCTTAAAGGTAAGTTGGCCCCGGTATTCTTTGGGTCAGCTCTCAACACATTTGGAGTGAAAGAGCTACTTGATTGTTTTGTAAAAATTGCACCAGCTCCACGACCTGTTACAGCCGAAGAAAGAACAATAAATCCACACGAGAGCCAGTTTAGCGGGTTCGTATTCAAAATTCATGCAAATATGGACCCCAACCATCGTAGTTGTATTGCCTTCGTAAAAGTTTGCAGCGGAGAATTTCAACGAAATGCAAATTACAAACACATAAGATCGGGAAAATTCATGAAATTTGCCGCTCCAACAGCTTTTATGGCACAAAAGAAAAACATCGTAGATGAAGCATATCCGGGTGACATTGTAGGCATACCCGATACCGGCAACTTCAAAATCGGTGACACCCTAACCCAAGGAGAAGAACTTCACTTCAAAGGACTACCAAGTTTCTCTCCCGAGATGTTCAAATACATCGAGAATACCGATCCTATGAAATCCAAACAATTGGAAAAGGGAATACAACAGCTCATGGATGAAGGCGTTGCCCAATTATTTGTAAACCAATTCAACGGACGAAAAATAATCGGAACCGTAGGTCAACTTCAATTTGAAGTAATACAATACCGCCTCCTTCACGAGTATGGAGCTCAATGTCGATGGGAACCTATCTCGCTATACAAAGCATGTTGGATTGAAAGTGATGACGCCGAAACGTTAGCAGCCTTTAAAAAACGTAAACATCAATTCATGGCAATAGATCGAGAAGGCCGAGACGTCTTTTTAGCCGATTCCAACTATGTTCTTCAAATGGCTCAGAACGACTTCCCGAAAATCCGTTTCCATTTTTCAAGCGAATTTTAAATTAAAACTTCAATC
>CANOKG010000178.1 GCA_947566655.1 uncultured Muribaculaceae bacterium
CCCATCGGCAAATCGGAATGCGCTTTTTAGATAGAAATCAGTAATAAAAGCATAGGTGGAAAATGGGGTCTTATCTTTTATACCTGCGTATAAAGGTAAATTTCCTACAAGTACCTTTTTTAATAGCGGATCTGAAATATACTTGTCGATAACGCTGTTGATACTTTCCATTTGGTAACGAGTCGTAAGAACGAAATCACTATCTTTGACCGATAGTCGATGCATTGCCGATGCATTAGCAACCTCTTTGATTAAATCGAAGAGTTGCTTTATTGCAACAGTTTCATTTGGAAAAAGGTTGGATAGATATTTGATAAGCGAGTCATATCCTTGTGGAAATTTAAATTCCTTATTGCCAATCACTATAATTTCGTAAGCTTGTTGATCAAGGGGTTGCAGTTTTATTTCATCATATACTTCAAGATACTGTAATATCATGCCCAAGAGTTGATCTCGTTCTGCACTACCAATAAAATGCATACCGGTTTCAAATTTGACTCCTTTACGACTGAAACATTGCAAGCAGCCTCCGGGTTTGAGTTGTTGCTCAAGAATTGTCACATCGTAGCCTTCGCGGGCAAGTATTAGTCCGCAAGTTAACCCACCAAGACCACTTCCTATGATTATTATGCGTTTATTCATTACGTTTGATGGATTAAAGTTGATTTTTCAGAGGGTTGTTTATCGGTGAATTTTAAATTATTGGGTTTACAAGGAGTCGACATTGCAATTTTTAGCTCGATGGGTGAGGATATTATACCAATGACATTTAATTGAGGATTGGTTAATGCCAGAAGCCATGATGATGCGCCATAGGTTTTATCGTAAATATATATATTGTCTCCTATTTTTGAAATATTGTGTAGCTCATCGTTGTGTTTCTTTAACAAGTGAGCCACTTTTTTAGGACGTATTCCAGAAATAAAGCAATACTTATTGATAACGTATTTGTAATAGTAATCTATGGATTCTCGTTCAATTCTAATCAATTCAAACTGTTTGATATACAGTTTACGAGTCTCGCAAGCTATTTTTCTGAAATATAAGCAGGTATTATCAGGTTCTACTTTTATTCTATTCATAACTTTCAGCGACATGTGTCCTGGTCTAAGCATAAAATCACTTTTGGGAATACAGTGCCCTACTCCGTGTAGAATAACTGGAATTATATCAACATTCAACTGTGCTGCAAGGTAGAATGCACCGGTGTGAAATCTTAATATCTCACACTTTGGAGAGCGTGTACCTTCGGGAAAAATAACTACCGAGTATCCTTGCTTAACGAGTTTTGATAATTTGGACGTATTATATTCCAATCCATTGGAAATCGGATAAAACTTTGCGACACGTAGTATCCAACCATATAGAACGTTGTGCCATACTCTATCGTTGGTTATTACCACTAAATTAGGGGTCATCATCATTATGCACATCAAATCAAGATGCCCCTGATGATTACTTATTATGACTCCGGGAGTCTTGAATTTTTCTCCTACGGTGTTATCATAAGTGAAATCTATTAATGGTAATAGCTTTAAAATTAGTTTTGCCGATTTCTGTAAGAATTTATGAAATATAGCTAATCTTCGTTTTGGAGACCACACTGTTAGATATAGTACGATGGCAAACGGCAGTGCGATGCCATATACCATAATAATAAATACCAGTAAACTATATAACGAAGCTACCAATCTTAGCGGTGTGAATGGAATATCTCGTTTGTCATTGCCATTGTATATAAACCAATGACGCATCTTACTGAGTCCGAACGTTAATGTGGTCAGCAAAAGTAGTGATGATAAGACTATTGCAATAACATTTGTACTCATTTTCGGTTCAGTAGTGTATGGTATGCCATTGATGGGTATCCATACACGATGGCAAGAAAGCAAAGGCAAGTGTTTAATAAACTTATTCGTGCAAAATCTCTTATTGGTCTGAAATGGCTTACACGCTCTTCGGCCGAGGGATAGAATACTTTAATTGGTACCGATATAATATCGAATCCACGCCAGCATGCATCAACGAGGACAGCAAGTTCAGCCTCATATTTTGCAGTGTAAAAATTCAATTTTTTATACAAAGGATACACTCTGAATCCTGTTTGAGTGTCGCCGGGAAATTTGAATGTTTGGACAGCAAACCAAAAGTTTGAAAATCTATTGGCAAATGTGCTTTTTGCCTGCATATTATCATGTTTTGTCCCTCGTTTGCCCAAAATTATTGCTTTGGGAGATGCAGAGGCAACTTCAAGTAATCCCGGGATATCATCAGGGTAGTGTTGACCATCAGCGTCAATTGTGACAGCATGTGAAAATCCCATTTGTCTTGCAAGGTTAAGTCCGGCTTGTAGTGCGGATCCTTTGCCACGGTTATGTTGAAACGTTATAAGTGTGATTTTTTGATCACAATTGGAAAGTTTAACTGCGGTATCATCGGTACAACCATCATTTACGACAATTATATTGTTTACATACTTAGATACTCCATCGATTACATTGCAAATAGTCGAAGAGTTATTGTAGGTGGGTATGATGACACAAGGTTTCATTCTAAGTCAATAATTAGTGACATACGAACAAAAATTGTCGTATCATCTTTTACAATAACTTTGGTTTTAATTTGATTTCCAACTAAATCATATGTCATATCAAAATATACAGCAGAAGTGTTTTGTGGAGATAACACTGATATATACTTTACCGAAAGAACTGTTTTAATGAACAATTTATGACCTACAGCTTTTTCTAAAATTTCACGTGCTATGGCGATGATGACAACTCCTGGTGTTATGGGATTGCCTGGAAAATGGCCTTCGAAAATGTCTGATTCCTTAATCAAATTAATCGAAGTCAGACATTTACCTAGGCTGTTTTCGGTCTCAACAATATTGTATAGTTTGTTTTCAAGAACCATATTTAAACTTTTGAGAGTTTTATAATACTTACATTATCGTTGATGATATTTAAAAAAATTAGTGAGTTGATTGGTCCGCTTATTTTGTTATGACGGAGCATAGATGGGTGATATTCTCCCTTCGACAATATGGTGGATGCTGCATATATTCCTAAGGCAGATGATGTCATACACTCTCCAAAGATATTCTTATATTGTAAAATAGCGGTATCGTTGTCGAGATTGCTCAAAATGTCATCATAACGTTCTTCGTTTTTTGTATTGCCGTTATAACCGGCTACAATACAGTCATATTTACAAGTTTGATTAATAGCCCTTAAAATTTTTTCGGTAGAATATCGATATAGTGTTGATATGGATTCTAAGCGGCAGAGAGCATCAGGTCCAGGGGTATCGGATAACATAAAAGATACGGCTACTTCTCCGGCGGCAACCATATCATTACTGTAATACCCACTGCGTTTAAGTAGCGTGTAATAGTTTGTAGTAAGTTCGTCAAATGCTCCGACAAGTGCTGTGTGAATATCACCGATTGATATTTGGGTTATTGCATCAAGAAGTGCTATTTCAGTTGAAATATCTCCATGTGCGTAAGTTACATTATAGCCGTGGCAATTGTTCAAAATAGCTACCAACGATCCGATTGTGTTGTGGGTCGATTGCATGAATTGGGTTGGTTTAAGCAAGGATTCTCCCTGTGTACAAAGGTCGGTCAAGAAGAGTTCGGTGTTTTTTACACAGCCTAAACCAGTTGCTGTAACTATGGCATCGGGCAATGATATTTGGCTGCTTTTCATGCATTCTGATGATGTGACAACCGCCCGTTTCATTATCTTACCAAGTCGGCGAGCTTCGCCTGTAGACATCCAATTTCTGAAATCAGGATCAATAGCTTCATTATAACCAGTTAACCCTTCAATGGGATTCGAGATCCAATTATCACTGAGTGGATGTTGAATGGATATCTGTTTCGCCGATCTGATGTATATAGGTTTAGATGGTATCATAGTCGTTTAAAAAGAAGAGAAGAATCATTTCCACCAAAACCAAACGAGTTGCAAAGAACGTAATCAACCTGATAATTAGTTATAGGTTTGATCACAGGTGTTATACCATTTTCAATAGGATTTGAAAATCCTATGTTTGCAGGGATGAAATTGTTTTTTATTGCCATGATAGATATAACCGACTCGATGGATCCCGATGCGCTTGTGGTATGTCCGGTTGACGACTTGGTCGATGATACGAGAGGAACATTCTCTCCAAATAATCGTTGCATAGCATGTGTTTCGCTTAGATCATTATTGGGAGTCCCGGTTCCGTGGGCGTTTATATATGACACGTCTTCAGGTTTTATATTGGCTCTGTTTATTGCCTGTTGCATCGCTCTAAAAGAACCCTCTCCATTTTCAGATGAAGCTGTTTGATGGTATGCATCGCATGCGTTGCCCCAGCCTGCTAATTCAACAATAGGCTTGACTTTTCGCGCTAATGCATGACTAAGTTTTTCCATAACAATGTATGCAGCGCCTTCACCAAGATTTAGTCCGGCACGGTCTCGGTCAAATGGTCTACAGTTATCATGATCAAGGATCATAAGCGAGTTAAATCCATTTAGATGAAATTTGGTTAAGCATTCACATCCGCCAGAAACTACAATATTTGCTTGATCAGATAGCAACATGTTGGCTCCTAAAATTATGGAATTGGCAGCCGATGAGCAAGCTGTGGATGGAGTGGCTACAAAATCAAATATGTCTTGGTGGCGTGCAATCATTTCAGTACAAGCTCCACAATCGTGGGTCGATATATATTGTTTGAAACTATCACCTGAAAGAAAATCGAGATAATGTTGTTCGCTGCGATCCATACCTCCTACCGTAGTGCCTGACACAAATGCAATAGACATCTCGTCTTGATTACTTTTGTCAAGATTAGCCATGCTGATAGCTCTATCAAGAGCTATCATGCCCATTAATGATGAGCGCGTAGTGATGGAATTTTCAGGAAGTTCTAACAGATGTTCCATTTCACTATTACTCATTTTTACTTCGCCAACCGGAAATTCAGTATGTGCTGTACTCAGAAATTTTATTGTTCCAATACCGCTATTGCCGATGATC
>CANOKG010000179.1 GCA_947566655.1 uncultured Muribaculaceae bacterium
AGTTATAATTGCCGTCGTGACCATATTTCTTCAGGAATTCGGCACCTTGGATAGCAGCATCGAGCCATTCCTGTTTCTTCTCAACCTTGTTGTAGAGCATGGAGAACATCCACACTTCGCGACCTTGAAGCCAGATGAACTTGTCGGTGTCATAAACGCTACCGTCGCGGTTAAGACACGAGAAGTAACCACCACATTCTTTGTCGATAGAGTGCTCAAGCCAAAAGGGGAGAACCGAGTCAAGAAGTTCGCTTTTGTACTGCTTGGCGAGTGCTTTAAAATCAGCCATTGTATAATCTCTTTTGAGTGATAAAATGATTTGTTTTTTTAATTGAATCTCTACAATTGAAGAGTTTCGTATGTATAATTGGCTGCGTCGCAGTCGTGTTTATTGTTTTTCAATATCTCGGGCTGTTCGCTTTATGTCGTCCTTTAGCCAGTAATTCTCGATTTCTTCGAGACTCTTGCCGGTGGTATCGGGAACTTTTTTCCACATTATCCACATGTAAGGGAAACAGCATACTGCAAAGAAGAGGAATGTTCCGGCCGGTGTCAACGTCTCCAACATCCATGGTGTGAGTTGTCCCACGAGGAATGTGGCAATCCACAGTGCGAGACCTGCTACTGACATGGCGACACCGCGCACTGCCAGCGGGTACATCTCGCTCAGGATGACGAAAATTACAGCGCATATGGATCCTGCACAGCACACGATATAGGCTATGAAGAATATGAGTAACCATGTGCTTCCAATGCCCATCACTTCATGCCATTGGAAGTAACCGGCAATAAGAAGTAATGATATGATCATGCCTGAAACACCATAATATACCAATGCCTTTCTACCAACACGATCGATTATGAACATTGCCAAAACGGTTGTTATCATATTGGCAAGACCAACGATAACTTGATAGAAGAAGGCATCTCCTTGTCCTAATCCGGCGTCTTTGAAAATGTCGGGGCCGTAGTAAAGAACCGCGTTCACCCCCATGAACTGTCCGAGCATGGCGATGCAGACGCCTACGATGACGGCAGTGCGTATGCCCGGTTTGAACAGCGCGGCATAGCCTGCACTGTTCGACTTGGCGGCTACCTCGAGAGTCTCGGCTACCTGACGCTTGATCTCGCTCATGCTGTTGTAGATTTTGCCAAGTATACCCTCGGCTCGATCGATGCGGCCTTTAAGAACCAGCCATCGTGGGCTGTCGGGAATGAACAGGACTGCGATTAGAAATATCAGAGACGGCACAACGCCCACACCCAACATTCCGCGCCACCATTCGGCTACAAATATATAATGGGTCAAGTTACTGCTTTCTGGATCGATATTGCCATCAGCAATGTGATCCATTGCATAATGCAGCAGATAATAGTTGGAAACGTAGGCTCCGACCACTCCTATGGTTACCGCCAGCTGATAGAGCGACACGAGCATTCCACGAGACTTGGCAACCGATATCTCGCTAATGTACATTGGACATACTATAGAGGCTACGCCGATGCCCATACCTCCTATGATGCGGAACAGTACCAGCATCAAGAAGTTGGGGGCGAGCGCACATCCTATCATCGAGATTGCGAAGAGAGCGGCCGATGTTACCATTGTATTTTTACGGCCGAAGTAGTCGCTGAGTGCGCCTCCTCCAAGTACACCGAAGATTGCGCCCATAAGTGCGCTGCTCACAAACCAACCCTTCATCAGTGAGTTCAGGTCGAATTGGTTGCTAACCTCAGCTACTGTGCCCGAGATCACAGCTTCATCGTAGCCAAACAGGAATCCACCCAATGCTGCTATCACCGATAACAGCAGGATGTATCCAAATCGATATTCAGTATCTTTACTCATTATATAATAAAGTATGATTACATTATTTATTTTGACATCGGGTGTCTGTTACACCATGCCAAAATATTCTTTATAGCGGTTGTACAGGTGTCCAGCCTGCTGGTAGGCCGATTGTGGGCTCATAAAGTGGCTGAATTCAAAAGTGATAGCCTTGTCGTATCCTGCACGTTTAGCAGCTTCAAGTTTCATTCTGAGTTTGTCAAACTTGATCGGTAGGAAGCGTATAGGCATGTCGCGGTCAAATGACTCGGCGTTTGTCCAACATTGCATGCCATACTTGTCGGCCAATTTCTTGTTAACTTCAAAGAATGCGTCGAGTTCGTCATAGTCGATGTGTCCGTCCTGGAATGCACATGCATCGACAACGTCATGGATACCATCAAAAATTTCGTTCCATTCTTTCTCGTGCTGTGCTACTGATACTCCGTCTTCTCTCGACAATTTGCCACCGGCTGCCATGACTGCCTTTTTGCCATCGATCCAGGGTGAAATGAATGTTGGCAGACCGTCGCTGACGTCCTTACATTGTTTACCCATCTTGTGGAATGCATCGATCGCACCTTTTGTGGCACGGCTTATCTCGCCGCTTATGTACCAGCCTTGGAAGCTGGGGTGGTGCTGACCATAGTTCTCCCATACCTCGTCAATGACATAGTGGTTGTCTTCTACCTCCCATGACATATCGTGTGTGTCCCAGTAACGGCCTGAGTCATACAGTCCGAAGTAGAATTTCATATTGTGCTTGTCGGCGAGACGAAGGAACATGTCGAGTAGGTCCTTTGATGGCTTGTAGCAGCCATGTTTTTTCATCAGGTAGGGTGATGGGTATGTTATGAACTTGCGGTAACCTGAACGAATCATGAACACTGAATCGATGCCTATTGCCTTCATGTTAAGGAAGTCTTGTTCCCATTCTTTTTCGCCCCAGTTCTGATGGGGAATGTCGTGTGATATCTCGTCGATGAATGTGCCTGTAATTGGCAGGCCTTCATTCTTTATCAACAGGTCACCCGCGCTTGGGGGCATTATGATTTTAGAGGGGTTTGTTTCTAAAACGCCCTGGGCGGCGCGTACAACTGGAGTCGCGGCTGCCGCGGCGGCTCCCATCATGGCCATACTTTTCAAAAATTGACGACGATCGGTCATAGTAATTAATTTATAGAGAGATTTGTAAAAGATTTATATCACTAAATTTAGCTCTATACTCGAGTAATATTTTACGATCACATCATTGGAGCAAAAGATTACATCGCGCGTAATAACACGCAAATATAATGAAGATTTAAAAAACTACCTAACATTTTTGAAATATTTTGAAATTATGGCATAAATTATCTGAAAAGTCCCTTTATAATTGTCGTTTTTAACCAGTAATAGGAGCGATTTTCGGGCTGTTTACTATTATTAACAATCGTGGGCATCGTTTTGGATGTGTTTTAATTGTAATTTTGACATGTAAAAACTACAATTAAATTATAACTCTCTTTTAATATTTTTGAAATACCACTATTAATTGACATTTCTTTAATTTATTACTTTTACAATAAGCTTAATATGCTATGAATTACACACTTTTACAACGCAATGCCGACTTTATGAGGGCTTTCCGCACCGTATGGGCTGCGTGGGATGGACCCGAACCAACGATCGCCGATATAATCAATAAAGTTGTATCGATGCCGGCGCCTAAGTTCTATGTAAATTACGAGACAGCCTATAAATTTGTTGGCAGAGCCTTGAATGACAAACTGCCCGCCGGAAACCGTGGTTCACGTCGCCAGATGTGGCACGATCTGGCTTCTCGGGTAAGCGCGGTAAGAACTTGTTATCCACACATATCGTTGGGACTGGCACTGGTTTATGTGATGGACGTGGAAGGAGCTCCATCATTCTATCTTACACAGAAGTCGGCAACGGCGTTGTATTATAAACTTAAAAGAATCAATAATCAATCTTTAAAACAATAGTTATGAAACACACAATTACAATAGCACCCGATGTAGTGAGGGCCCGTGTTAAAGCAATGGTGGCATTACATGCCTATATGGATAATCCAGGAGTGAGAAGACTTAGCGACGATGATGATCCGGCTTTAAATCAAGCGATGTCATTCGCTTTTGGCAATGCTGTGGCAAAATTGGTACCTTGGACTGAAAATATGATAATTGAGCCGACCAATTTTTATGATAATCCCGATGATTTGTTAAGTATGTCGGTTGATTTTTGTTTGCCCGATGGTGTGAAAATCGATTGGTCTGTTGCGATGAAATCGCTTGAAGAGTATGTATCGGATTATGTAATGGCTGAGATGTTGCCTCATTGTAAGCTTGGTCAACTATTCATGACCAGAGCCAATGAGTCGCTTTCCTCTTTAATCGAGTCAATAACATTACCTCAGGCAGGTTCATTGCCAAGGATACGGCGCACGATATGAATAAAAATATGTTATTGTGAAACAAAAGGTGCATATCTGACGTTACAGAAATATACTAACCCGATGAACTAAATAAAAAGTTTAAATCAGTTCAATAATAGAATATATAATATGGAAAATTTTGATGAAATAATTAAAAGCAGTACCCCGACTTTGGTCGATTTTTTTGCTACATGGTGCGGTCCTTGTAAAATGCAAGCTCCAATTCTGTCTCAGGTAAAGGAGAAGGTTGGTGACAAAGCGACAGTTCTTAAAGTTGACATAGATCGTAATTCGGCATTGGCTGAGCGTTATCGTGTACAATCGGTTCCGACGCTTATTCTGTTTAAGAACGGCGAGCCGATGTGGCGTGCGGTGGGAGTGCAGCAGGCCGACGTGCTTGAGGCAAAAATTTATGACCATCTGGATTAATACAGATTATCAATAGACGTAGATAGTAAATAGGAGGAACCCCGCCAACATGCGATTCTTTTTGAATCTCAGTTGGCGGGGTTTTTGTTGTTGCTAAAATATTAGGGGCAGGCTATAAAATATTGGCTCTTAATCAAGCAAAGGGTCATCACCTTCACTGCCTGTCGGTAATAGGGGCTCGACCGGTTTTTTTGGGGGTGTTGGTAGTGTTTTCTTTTGATTCGGTTCCTGTTCTTTTGGGGATTGATTATCTGTTGGAGGAGTGGTCTTTGTTTCGGGTGTTTGTTTGTTCCCGGATGGCGGGGCGGTTGTTTCATGTTGGGAC
>CANOKG010000180.1 GCA_947566655.1 uncultured Muribaculaceae bacterium
CGTTTTTTTGAAGCACTAAATATTGTTTTATTTTTAATCTTTACGGAAATGAAGAAATTTATCTATTCTTTCGCTGTAATCGCTGCTCTTGGCCTTGTTGCATGTGGTGGCAATAAGAACGAAGAGGCTGCTGCTGAAGAACCCGTTGTAGAGGACGTAATTGAAGCTACTGAGATTGTAGCCGCTACTCCTTGCGACTCAGCTTGCTGCGCTGCCGACAGCGCTACTTGCTGCGAGGCTGTTGAAACAGCTGAGGCTGTTGTTGCTGAATAATTTACAGCGATAACCGACTTCATAAAAATCGATGATAACACTATAAGTGTGTTATCATCGATTTTTGTTTTGACACACGACAAAAAAACCGTACCTTTGCAGTATCGTTTTAGAGCATGTTAACATAACATCGTATGGATTTCTTTATCAATCTCTTAGGTCCCGGAAGTACCGACCTCGCAAACACGCTGATTCTGTACTCCTTTGTTATTGCCATAGGTATCTTTATCGGCAAAATAAAAATCGCCGGAATTTCTTTAGGAGTAACATTTGTTCTCTTCGTAGGCATTCTCATGGGTCAATTAGGCTACACCGTTGATCCCGCGGTCCTTAAATTTGTCAGAGAATTTGGGCTGATTCTGTTCATCTTTGCCATAGGCTTACAGGTAGGGCCAGGATTCTTCTCTGCATTCAAAACGGGTGGAATGAGACTGAACCTACTCGCCACTCTCGGAGTAGCTCTTAACGTTATAGTGGCGTTGGCAATATACTTTTGGCAACAAGACGATACATCGATGAATGTCATCGTAGGTATCATGTCGGGTGCCGTAACCAACACCCCGGGCTTGGCTGCAGCGCAACAAACAGTAAACAGCGCAGATGCAGTAAACACCATGTCCATGGGCTATGCCGCAGCATACCCGCTCGGTGTCGTAGGAATCATTCTCTCCATGCTGTTAATCAAAAAAATATTCGGTGTAAAAGTCGAGAATGAAATTCAAGAGATTGAAGATGACCGCGAGAAAAACCAACTGAAGCCGCTCATCCTCACATTCAAGGTCAGCAATAAACTGATTGAAGGAAAGAACCTCGCTCAACTTCACGATATCATTCAATGCAATTTTGTAGTTTCCCGCTTGATGAGAACCGATGGTGAGTTCGTCATTCCCGTTTCGACAACAACCTTGCATCAGGGAGACCTTATGCGCGTGGTAATGTCGGCTCAAGACGAACATCGCTTCCAAGCCATGGTAGGCAACGAAGTTGAGAAGGAATGGGAAACCGACACTCACGCTTCATCAGAAGTAGTGTCTCGCCGAATAGTAATTACGAAGACCGAATACAATGGTGTTGCACTCGGTGCACTACGCCTTCACAATGGTTATAACCTTAACGCTACACGAGTAAACCGTGCAGGAGTAGACCTGTTGGCATCGGCAGCCCTTAGACTACAAATGGGCGACCGCATCACCGTAGTCGGCAAACTTGATGACATAAATCGTCTTGCCGAAAAAATGGGCAACTCACTGAAACGTCTTAACCAACCAAATCTTATTACCATATTCATAGGCATAATGTTTGGTATAATCCTCGGCTCTATCAACTTAGGTATGAACCTAAAATTAGGATTGGCTGGAGGCCCTCTCGTTGTCGCAATACTGCTTAGCCGGTTTGGCTACAAATTCAAACTTGTTACATACACCTCATCATCAGCTTCACTTATGTTGCGCGAATTGGGCATATGCCTCTTCTTAGCCTCTGTAGGTATCGCTGCCGGCGGAAACTTCTACCAGACGGTGTTCAATCCCACCGGGGCCCAATGGGTGCTTTGGGGATTCCTCATAACATTCATCCCTCTTATGGTTATTGGGTGCATAGCACGTGGCGTATACAAAATCAACTATCTGACTATACAGGGATTACTCTCCGGTGGCTATACCGACCCACCGGCTCTTGCCTATGCCGGGAACTCAACGGGCAGTGACACTCCGGCAGTAGCCTACTCCACAGTCTACCCGCTTACCATGTTCCTGCGCGTAGTGGCAGCTCAGCTACTCGTCTTGTTCGCTTTGTGATAGAGCAATAATACTACCGACCGCAACGTTAACTATTATGATGAACCGGTCGAGACATAAAATATTAACCGGCATCCTCATTTTGATGGGGATGTTGTTGTTATTACCCTCTTGCTCTCTAAAAAAAAACACAGCAGCCTCCCGAAAGTATCAGGCTTTTATAACCCGATATAATATCCACTATAACGGAGATTCGCACTACAAGGAGACTCTGGCCGACATGGAGTCAAAATATGAAGACGATTACACCCGACTGCTATTCACACATCCGGCCGAAGCTCATGGGCAAGAAAAAGTACCTCAACCTCAGGGCGACTTCACTCGTTCTATCGAAAAAGCTCAAAAAGCGATTCAGCTACGTTCCATAAAGAAGAAACCGGCACGCAAGCCAGGCCGAAGCAGTGATCCTGCCTATAAAGCCTGGATGAAACGGGATGAATACAATCCGTTTCTACACAACTCATGGATGATGATGGCAAGGTCTCAATACATGAACGGAGATTTCTCGGGTGCAGCCGCTACATTCTTTTACATATCGCGACACTTCACGTGGTTGCCAAACACGGTTACCGAAGCTAAAATTTGGCAAGCACGATCCTACTGTGCTATGGGATGGCTCTTTGAAGCCGAAACTATAATTACACGCATCAAACCCGATCAGCTAACTACCAAAGAGTTAAAATCACTCTACTACATAACCTATTCCGATCTGTTAATACAGTCCAAGCAATACTCCGAAGCAATTCCATATCTAAAAGACGCTGTCAAACTGGCAAAAGGTGCTCAAAAAACACGTCTCAACTTCCTGTTGGGACAGGTTGCTGCCTTATCCGGAGATAACACACTCGCCTATACTGCTTTCGGCAAAGCAGCCGGAGCTTCCAACGCTCCATACCGCACAAAATTCAATGCCCGTATAAAACAAAGTGAGGTATTCACCGGACAAAATATAGAGCAAGAGGTAAAATCACTTCGCCGAATGGCTCGATTTGACCGTAACAAGGAATATCTCGACCAAATTTTTTATGCTATCGGAAACCTCTATCTTTCGCGCGGTGACACTTTGAAAGCGATTGAAAACTATAAACTCGCAGCCGAAAAATCTTCACGAAATGGCATTGACAAAGCGATAAACCAGGTTACACTCGGATCACTTTACTACGAGCGCGGTGAATATGATCTCGCTCAACCGTGTTATGCCGAGGCTGTCCCACAATTACCTGAAACTTACCCAGACTACAGGCTCCTTAAACGCCGGAGCGATGTGCTCGACCAGCTATCAGTCTACTCCCAGAACGTAACCCTTCAGGACTCGTTGCTGAAACTCTCCTACATGACCAACGATGAACAACTGGCCGTAATTAACAAAATAATAGCCGAACTAAAGAAGAAGGAAAAAGAAGAGTCAGATGCTCAGCGACGTGAAGAATTTCTGGCCAACCAGCCTGGAAATGCGCTGAACAACGACAAAGCACCTACAACATTCACGATGAACAACGATGGGTCGTGGTACTTTTACAACCAGTCGACCGTTACTGCCGGTAAAACAGAATTCCAACGCCGATGGGGTAACCGCCGACTGGAAGACGATTGGCGACGCCGCAACAAAGCATCTTTCAGCTTTGACGAATTTGGCGATAAAGAAAAACAGGAAACCGAAGAATTGGCTGAGCTGGAAGATGATAATAGCATGACCAACGAAGAAGAGAAGGACGAAGAAACCACAAAACGTGAATCTGACCCACACTTCCCCGAATATTATCTCAAGCAAATTCCTGCCGACTCAGCCGCCCGCCTCACAAGCCACGACATAATTCAGGAAGGCCTGTACAACATGGGGGTAATTCTGAAAGATAAAATGGAGGATTACCAGGCAGCCGACAAAGAATTTAAACGACTGCTAAACGACTATCCCGATAACATATATCGTCTTGATACTTACTTCAACTTGTACCTTATGGCTTCGCGACAAGAAGATGACGCCTTGGCCGAGCATTATCGCCAACTGATATTATCAGATTTCGCCGACTCGCCTCAGGGGCAAGCACTGCAAGACCCCAACTACATCCAAAACCTTAAGCTTATGGATCAGGTACAGGAACAAATGTTTGAGGAAGCATTCCAGGCCTACATTAATAATGATAACCGTACGGTTCATCGCATTTATAACGAGATGACACAAAGGTTCTCAATGAGCCCTATCATGCCAAAGTTCATGTTCATACACGCACTCGCATACGTAACAGAACGTGAACCCGAAAAATTCAAGGAGGTTTTGAACACCATGCTGGAACAATACCCTCAGACCGACTTGGCTCCATACGCATCGGCTTGGTTAAAAGGCCTTGCACAAGGGCGCGAATTGCAAACCGATGGCGGAACAAACATTCGCGGAATGCTTTGGGACATAAAACTAACAACCGACTCGGTTGGTAACAACATCGAAGACTTGAATTTCGATATTAATGCCGATGACAGCCAACTGCTTGTCCTACTCTATCCAACAGATAAGATTGCGCCCAATCAGCTCCTATATGATATTGCACGGCATAACTTCACGACATTTGTTGTAAAAGATTTCGACCTTGAGCAAATGAATTTCGGCCAGTTAGGTTTACTTATCGTAAGAGGATTTGACAACCTTAACGAACTGAAACATTACCGTGACCTGATGCAACGCAATCCTGAGCTCAATATACCGCGTGGCGTGATACCCGTGGTAATAAGTGAAAAGAACTTCGATATGCTTTTGAAAAACGGCGCTTCATTTGAGCAATATTTCGAATACATGCGAGATAAAACTTATCGCGACACTCAGGAATCGGTACTCGATCCTCAGATATTCGGACCGGCCGAACCTCTGCCACCCGAAGAACCCGAGAAACCCGATGTCGAAATCAAACCGGGACCCGATGATAACACCGAGCC
>CANOKG010000181.1 GCA_947566655.1 uncultured Muribaculaceae bacterium
ATATCTCAAAATTGACTCTCAATCTTAATACGAGTTAAATTCAAACACACTCTAAGACCTCACTCCTAACTCCTTATTAGAGAGTGTGCCGTGTGTAACTGCGGTAGCTATCGTGTTCAATCTCGTCCTGGGGCTCTTCCAGGGGCGATGATTGATCGAGTTTATAGCTCAGGTATTTTATGGTCATGCCACGCGAAAGCCATTGACGTTCATAGTGGGTCTTTATATCGAGAATATCTGATACGAGATCACTGTTGTATAGGTCGGGCGTGTCGGTAAGTTTCTCGAGGTTGTTCAACTCGACCATCAGTCGGGTGTAGGTATACAGGAATGGACTGTCGGTTTTAAGGTGAATTGTCCCGCCATCGGTGAGCACTTTACGGTAAGTGTTGTTGAGACGTGTACCGGTAAGGCGCTTGTTGACTTTTTTCATCTGCGGGTCGGGAAAGGTTATCCATATTTCCGAAACCTCGCCGGGAGCGAAGAATGATTCTAAAAGCTCAATCGAAGTGCGCACAAATGCAACGTTGGGTAGTTGAGACGTGTGTGCATCGTTGGCTCCTGTGTACATTCGTGCTCCCTTTATGTCTATTCCTATGAAGTTCTTGTCGGGGAAACGTCGGGCTAATCCTACCGTGTACTCGCCTTTACCACATCCGAGTTCGAGTACTATAGGATTGTCGTTATGAAAAAAAACGCGGTGCCAGTTCCCTTTGAGAGGGAACTGTTCCTGTTGCAGGCGCGAGTAGGGGTATTGAAACACGAGAGGGATTTGCTCCATCTCGGCAAATTTTCGTAGCTTGTTCTTTCCCATTATAGGACGTCGGTAAGGTGATTGTTAGCGGCAGCGAGTGCACGTGCATTTTCGATCTTTTCGGCTACCACTGCATCAAGCACTGCGATGGTCGTAAGATTGATTATGTCGCGGACGCTCGAATCGACATTGATAAAATGAACCGGTTTGTTCAGGCCTATCTGGATCGGGCCGATAGCTTCACATCCACCGTTTTGCAGCAACATGCGGTAGGCCGTTGTAGCTGCACTGAGGTTAGGGAATATGATTGTATTGACATCACGACCCTTAAGGCGTGTGAATGGATAATTCTTATCGCGCAATTCTTTGTTGAACACATAGTTGAGCTGCATCTCGCCATCGATGGCAAGTCCCGGGTACATATCCTGCAGGCGAGCTACGACGTTGTGTACCATGCTCCCCTCGGGGGTGTTGCTCGATCCAAAGTTGCTGTATGAAACCATAGCCATGACGGGATCACAGGCAAAGTACTCGACACCGAGGCGTGTGAGGCGGGCAATGTCGAAGAGCGTATCTTCATCCATGCTTTGGTTGGCCATGGTGTCAGACATATAAAATGTGCCTTGCTTGGTGTCCATGATGTGCATGGTGGCGATGTGGTTGAAGCCCGGTTTGATGCCTACCACGTCGAGGGCGATGTTTACCGGAGCCTGGCTATCGGAATATGTTCCGGCAATCACTGCATCGGCTTCGTGCTCGTTGACCATCATCATGCCAAAATGGTAACGGTCAAACATGCGCTCTTTGGCCTCGGGATAGGTGATGCCTTGGCGGGCGGCACGTTCTGCGAGTTTTGAAGCATAGCGTTTGCGGCGGTCGGCTTCGCGGTCGTGGCGAAGGTTGACTATCTCGATTCCTTCAAGAGATACTCCGAGGCGCTTGGCGCGTTTTTCGATCATTTCTTCGTTTCCTAACAGTATAGGATAGCATATGCCGGCGCGGTAGGCCGAAACGGCAGCCCGCAGCATCGAGTCGGTGTTGCCCTCGGTGAAGACAACACGTTTGGGAGTCTGTTTGGCAACATCAGTGATTTGACGCATGGTCTTGCTGTCGTTGCCCATCAAAGCTTTCAGTTTGACCTCATATTCATCCCAGTTGGTTATGGGGCGTCTTGCAACACCGCTTTCCATAGCGCCGCGGGCGACTGCGGGCGCTACTGTTAACAGCAAGCGGGGATCGAGAGGCTTGGGCAGGATATATTCGGGACCAAACTGGAGGTTAATCATTCCATAAGCGGTGTTAACTACCGACGGTACAGGTTTTTTTGCGAGTTGGGCTATCGCTTTGACTGCCGAGAGTTTCATCTCCTCGTTGATAACCGAGGCACCACAGTCGAGAGCACCGCGAAAGATGTAGGGGAATCCCAGCACGTTATTGATTTGATTGGGATAGTCCGATCGGCCTGTCGCGAAGATAAGGTCGGGGCGTGATGCCATAGCGGCATCGTAAGCAATTTCTGGATCGGGGTTGGCGAGGGCGAATACGATGGGACGCTCGGCCATAGATTGTACCATCTCAGTGGTCACGACATCTTTGACCGAAAGGCCTAAGAATACATCGGCACCAACCATAGCCTCGGCAAGAGTGGTTATATCACGGTCGGTAGCAAATTCGCGCTTCTGTTCGTTTAAGTCTTTTCGGTGAGTGGTAATGACACCTTTGCTGTCACACATCACGACATTCCCGGGTTTTATTCCGAGCGCGATATATAGTCGGGTGCAAGAAACGGCCGCGGCTCCGGCTCCGTTAACCACAAGTTTTACTTCATCGATTTTTTTTCCTTGTATTTCGAGCGCGTTAAGCAGTCCGGCAGCCGAGATAATCGCAGTGCCATGCTGGTCATCGTGCATGATAGGTATGTCACATTCTTCCTTCAACCGGCGCTCTATCTCAAAGCATTCGGGAGCCTTTATGTCTTCGAGGTTGATGCCACCAAATGTAGGTGCCAATGCTTTGACAATCGAGATAAATTTTTCGGGGTCTTTTTCATCGACTTCTATATCGAAGCAATCTAAACCTGCAAATATTTTAAATAACAAGGCTTTACCTTCCATAACAGGCTTGCCGGCCAAAGCGCCTATGTCGCCGAGTCCAAGCACAGCGGTGCCGTTAGAGATTACAGCGACGAGATTCCCCTTGTCGGTGTATTTGTATACATTGGCAGGATTCTCTTTAATTTCAAGACACGGGAATGCTACGCCGGGAGAGTAAGCGAGAGCCAAATCTTGTTGCGACGAGTAGGGCTTGGTGGGTATGACCTCGATTTTGCCGGGTGCAGGATACTGATGGTAGTCGAGAGCCATCTCTTTCAAATTTTTTGTCATGGCGGTGTTTTTATAACTTATTTTGTTCCTTGGAAACGTATTGATTATATTGTCATATCACAATGCAGCAAAACGGTTACAATGAGTTTTGACAATAGACATAACAAAATTACAGCTTTTTTGTTATATACACAATAAAAAGCTGAAAATCAGATAACCGAAAGGAGGCGTGCTAAATTCATATAGAATGAGATAATGACACTGATTTGTTGTAAATCAGGTTGTTATATTGTGGCTATGCAAATTTCATAAAATATTATTATCTTAAAACCAGACAGGCTCTTAGTCTTGATCTCGTTTAACCATATGAGATTTTGCTTTGAAAGAATAGTAGTCCATCTCAATGGGCTGAAATCCGGAATTTTCAGTTACCGTATATACAATATCACAGATGTTATCATATAATTCTTGTGGCACGAGGGTATTTAAGCATTCTCTGATTTTATCTTCGGGTAATGAAAAATTTACTGCAACTACCCCTCTGCAAGTAGCCTTGAGTGAAAATACATGAATAGTTTCAGGAAGGCTTACGTCACACGTAACCGTCAAATCAATATAGAAAAGACCGGAGTCTTTCTGATATTCAATACTCAATCCTATTTCATTAGCCTGATTTGCTTCGCTTCCTTCTTTGTCAAGAGTAAGTATTTTTTCAGGTTTTATCGGAGAATTGTATTCTAAGTTTAGAAGATACAGTTTCAGTATGACATAATCTTCATCCATAATTATCAGATTTTAAAAATTGAAATATCTAAAACGCTTAAGAAGATTGAGATGAACAGTAAATTAGAACTCGATATAGTTAATTGGCACCTCAGTTGTAAGCCAAGTTCCATTATTCAGAGGGTAGAAATCGTATCCATCGTTAAACATAGATTGAGAGTCAATCACAAGTAATACCGGTTGTCCATGTCGCGAGCCTGTTTTGAGTGCCAAATCTCTATCTTCGGTTAAATGAACGTATTGTCGAGCTTTGGATTTAAGTCCGTAATGGCTGATTGACTCAATGTATTTTAGCGCGGTACCATGTAGTAGACGTAATGGTGGTTCCTGTTTACGTAACAATAAATCAACAGAAACCGAGTGCCCATACAATGCCCGGACTTTACTCATATCTGAATTAAACTCAAACCTACCTTTATCATCTCTTGATACTAAATCAATAATTTCTTCTAATGAAAAGGAATGAAGTTGGCATAAATTAGTCAACAGTCTCCAACCTCCGGTCTCAAAATCATAATTCTTATCGTGTCGTAGAAGATAAGCCAATTGTTTGCTTTTAGTCAAATTTGCCATTGATGTTCTAAGAGATATGAGCAATAGCTACAGTGATGTTATCTTTGCCTCCGGCGTTATTGGCTTGTTCAATTAATTTATTGCAGATAGCTTCGGGTGAGAGTGGATAAGATAAACATTCTATGATTTGGGCAGATGTCAGTACATCAGATAATCCATCTGAACAGAAAATATATGTCTCGCTATCAAACAATGGAAAAATTGCCGCTTCAATAAATGAATCATCATCGGCTAAATGATTCTCACTTCCCAAATATCTTTCGATAAACGATCGTCGAGGATGCTTCATGGCCTGTTCTTCTGTAAGAATGCCTTGTTCCTCCAGGTGTCCTACAAAGCTATGGTCGTGGGTCAATTTTGTCAGTTCTCCATGTGAATACTTATAGAGCCGGGAATCTCCTACATGAGCAATAGAAAGAGTGCGTTCATCAAGGTCTATAATACCGGCTGTGATGACACATCCCATACGTCGATATTGATGTCGTACTTTTTTATGTCGTATAATC
>CANOKG010000182.1 GCA_947566655.1 uncultured Muribaculaceae bacterium
ATCGAAAAAATTAAATAGAGCTAATAAGTGCGTCTATAAAGAATATTATTCAGCATTCAATATTTCAAGCATTTTTATGGCTGACGAAGGAATTCTTGTTCCTGGACCAAATATAGCCGCCACTCCTGCTTTGTATAAGAAGTCATAATCCTGTGCTGGTATGACTCCACCGGCGGTTACTAAAATATCATCGCGACCAAGTTTTTTGAGTTCTTCAATAACTTGGGGTATGAGCGTTTTGTGTCCAGCTGCCAATGATGAAACTCCAAGAATATGAACATCGTTTTCTACAGCTTGACGGGCAGCTTCGGCTGGAGTTTGGAATAATGGTCCCATATCAACATCAAAGCCACAGTCGGCATAACCGGTTGCAACAACTTTAGCACCACGGTCATGTCCATCTTGTCCCATTTTTGCTATCATGATACGAGGTTGACGACCTTCTTTTTTGGCAAATTCCTCACACATTTGTTGTGCTTTGACAAAGTCGGGATCTTGTTTAGTTTCGCTTGAATACACTCCAGATATTGTTCTAATTACTGCTTTATATCGTCCAACTACTTCTTCACAGGCATCAGAGATTTCGCCCAATGTGGCACGTAATCCGGCTGCTTTTACAGCAAGATCCAGCAAGTTACCTTCTTTTGTACGCACACACTCTGTAATTGCCTCAAGAGCCTTCTTTACAGCCGCTTCATCTCTGTGAGCTTTAACCTCGTTAAGACGCTCAATTTGTTCTTTACGCACTTCGGTATTGTCTATCTCCAAAATATCGATTGGGTCTTCGTGCTCCAACCTATACTTGTTAATACCTACGATTGTTTGGCGTCCAGAATCGATTCGAGCCTGTGTACGAGCTGCTGCTTCTTCAATACGAAGTTTTGGTAATCCTGTTTCGATAGCTTTAGCCATACCACCAAGTTTCTCGATTTCCTGAATATGTTCCCATGCTCTATGGGCGATTTCGTTGGTTAGAGACTCGATGTAGTAAGAACCGGCCCAAGGATCGATTTCTTTAGTAATGTATGTTTCCTCTTGAATGTATATCTGAGTATTACGGGCAATACGTGCAGAGAAGTCGGTGGGGAGAGCAATTGCTTCATCAAGAGCATTAGTGTGAAGCGATTGGGTATGACCCAAAGCGGCACCCATAGCCTCAATACATGTACGGCCTACATTATTAAAAGGATCTTGCTCAGTAAGAGACCATCCCGATGTTTGGGAGTGTGTTCTTAGTGCCAGTGATTTTGGATTCTTTGGATTGAATTGTTTTACAATCTTAGCCCAAAGCATTCGAGCGGCACGCATTTTGGCAATTTCCATGAAAAAGTTCATGCCAATAGCCCAGAAGAATGAAAGGCGGGGTGCAAATGCATCAATATCCATTCCTGCATTAACACCAGCGCGAAGGTATTCAAGACCATCGGCGAGTGTATATGCGAGCTCGATGTCGCATGTCGCGCCAGCCTCTTGCATGTGGTATCCTGATATAGAGATCGAGTTGAACTTAGGCATGTTCTGGGAGGTATACTCAAATATATCAGCAATAATGCGCATTGAGAATTCGGGTGGGTAGATATAGGTATTGCGCACCATGAATTCTTTCAAAATGTCGTTTTGGATTGTACCGGCCATTTCTTCAAGTTTAGCGCCTTGCTCTAATCCGGCATTAATGTAAAATGCGAGAACAGGAAGAACAGCGCCATTCATAGTCATAGATACAGACATCTTGTTCAATGGAATGCCATCAAACAGTACCTTCATGTCTTCGAGAGAGCATATCGATACACCGGCTTTGCCGACATCTCCTACAACACGTTCGTGATCGGCATCATAACCACGGTGAGTTGCAAGGTCGAATGCCACTGAAAGACCTTTTTGTCCAGATGCTAAGTTGCGGCGATAAAAAGCGTTGGATTCGGCAGCTGTTGAAAATCCGGCATATTGACGAATTGTCCAAGGACGCATAGCATACATGCCACTATATGGGCCACGTAGAAAAGGTGGAATACCGGCAACATAGTTGAGGTGTTCCATGCCTTCAAGATCTGATTTGGTGTATATAGGCTTTACCGGAATGAGTTCGGGGGTAAGCCATTCTTCGCCCGAAGTTACAGCTACATGCTGAGAATTAAATGCGTCGGACGTTATATTTATTGATTTAAAATCGGGTTTCATGCTACCTTATTATTTAAGAAGTTTTGCATTAAAAGCCTGGAGTGTTTCCAGAACATTGCTGCGAACGTGAATAAAATTGGTGATTCCCTGTGCTTGAAGCTCATCAGTGCATGCAGGGGCACCGGCAACAACAAATTCTGCACTATTACCGATTAATTTATAAGCTTCGGGTGCAAATGTTGCGTACTCATCATCACTGGAACATAGAACTATAACATCGGCATTAGCTTCTTTAGCGGCTTTTATACCATCTTCGACCGTGTTGAATCCTATGTTGTCAATAATTTCATATCCGGCACAACCAAAGAAGTTGGCCGAGAACTGAGCACGAGCCAATCTCATGGCGAGATTACCGATAGTTAACATGAATACTTTAGGCCTGTTGGATGCATGTTCAGTTGCGAGTCGAAGTGATTCAAAATCGCTTGCCTGTCGTTTTGTCGACAAAATATGTTCTGGGTTGTTTCCTTCTGCTGTCGAACATTCACAGTTACATTTGCATTCTTCCTTTTCAATCTTATTTGCTGCCAATTCGTTAAAATTGGGGTACTGGTTGGTTCCGAGAAGAATCTCTTTGCGGCGAGCCATATCTGAGTGGCGTTTATTGCCCGACTCATTGACTTTCTTTTGTATCAAGCCATTATTAACAGCTGCAAAGAAACCATCGTTTTCTTCAATTTCGAGGAATAGTTTCCAAGCTTCAGTGGCTATAGAAACAGTTAAAGTCTCTACGTAATAGGATCCACCTGCCGGGTCGACAACTTTGTCGAGATGAGATTCTTCTTTAAGTAAGAATTGTTGGTTACGTGCAATGCGTTCAGAGAATGCATCAGGTGTTTTATAAGGTGTATCAAAAGGTACTGAAGTGATGGAGTCTACACCGGCTAATGCAGCCGACATTGCTTCTGTTTGGCTGCGAAGCAGGTTTACATGTGCATCATAAATTGTTTGGTTAAAGCGGGATGTTGATGCATGAACATGCATTTTGCAGGAGCAGTCACACTCGGGGTTAAATTGTTTTACAATCTGTGCCCAAAGCATGCGACCGGCGCGGAATTTAGCAAGTTCCATGAAGTAGTTAGATGAAATACCCATGTTGAACTTAATTCTACGGGCCACGCTATCAATGCTTAATCCTGCATCGGTGAGAGCTGTGAGCCATTGTGTACCCCAAGATAGAGCATAACCTAATTCCTGGAATATGTAGGCACCGGCATTATTAAAAAGTTCAGAATCTATTGCAATTACTTTTAATCCCTTTACGTCGGTAACTGTGTTTATAATTTCAGCAGCTACAGTAACCGCATCAGATGGTATTTGTGCTCCATGTTTGAATGCTTTGCGTAAAGGATTGTAATTGATAGACCCATTAAATGCTTCAGTTTTACCTTTAGATTTTAATAGGCTTACAAGGTTTTGTGCAAGTGTTAACGCTTTTGAGGGGCAACAGTTGAAGTTAATTTCAACATTGTCAAGATCGATATCTTTCAATAAAGTCTCAAGCGTATTGATGTCGGGGGTTTTTACTTTAAATCCTAAGGAGTTGACACCCTTACCAATAACTTCAATAGCTTTTTCGTTTGCTTGTTCAGGTGTCGCAGCTATAATTTCTTGACGAGTGAGCCAATTGTTGTTAGCTTTGATACCGCGAACGAAAGGATATTCGCCCGGAAGTGATTCGGTTGTTTTGAGCTCTGCTATGTCCTCAGCACGATACATGGGTTGAACATTGAACCCTTCATTTGTTCTCCAAACCAGTTTTTTTTCAAACGGAACACCTTTGAGGTCAGCGTCAACTTTAGCGCGCCATTCTTCGGTTGTCACCGCAGGGAACTGGTCGAACAGTTTCTCTTTATTTTCTGCCATGGTTTGTAATTAAGTAGATTTAATGTGACAAAGTTAATAAACAATTTGATGTGTTCAAAACTAAATAGATAAATGTTCATAAATTTATCCGATATAGACTATAGATTTAGTCTTCTGGGCAAGATCACACTTGCTTGCAATGTGTTCACGGACCATTGCCACAAAAGGATCTTCATCAAAATTGCCTCTTACATTAGTGAAGTCATCAATAGCCTCTTCTATAGGATTGTCTATGCCAAAACCTGTGCGGGATTTCATTGAATATTCTTTTTTTGCATCTTCGAGTAACATATTATCTAGGCATGTCACACTTTTGATCCACCGGTCAATTATATTGTGAATATCGTTTAAGGTTAAGTCACAAATATCTTTTCCATACCAGTATTTCATTTGATCAACAACCCAGGTCCACTCCATGTCATAGTAAGCTTTATGGATTGACTTCCATCGGCCTTCTATCTCTTCGAGTGACGTTATTGTATTACTATTAATATCTTTTACAATTAGGTCTACTATATCTTTGGGTGCAAACATTCCGCATACATCAATCCATTGCCCTCGTCCATATTTATTGGTTGGCGTTAATCGAACTTGTAAGTCCTTTTCTGTTGTTATGGGTTCATCGCCTAATCTACTTATTATTGAGTTCCCCATAAACTTATCAATGGCAAGTTTATAATATTCTCGACCGCGTCTGAGTGCACGGGCATCGATCGTCATTGCTTGAAATGAGAATCGCTCGGCTGTTATGCCAGCCGTGTTTTCTAGATTATTTAAAAGGTCTATGCCCGACATCATTTTGCCAATAGTGTAAGGGCTTAGCAGGTTAAAATTAATATTGTCAAGAAGGTGCAGGTCTTTACGTCGGTCGCGTTTTGGCCATTTCTGGGCAT
>CANOKG010000183.1 GCA_947566655.1 uncultured Muribaculaceae bacterium
TGCACGTTAGAAAAATAGCCGAAATTGGCCTCAAGATTAATGCGAAACATATTCAAATAATCACTCATTCATTAATATAACTATTTTAGTGTGTTAAAAGTAAACAGACTCTAAATAGAGGATAGCAGAGCCTCTGTCATCTCGTGGAATGATTCGAATGATAGCTCGGCATCATGGCATTTGCCAAAACCCCAGCGAGCGTAGCACATATCAATGCCTGCTGCGTGAGCCGAGTCGCAGTCACCCTGAGTGTCTCCGATATATAACGGTCGACGTAGGCTATAAGTTTTGATTATCTGAGTATTATTGAAGTCTTTACCGCGTCCGGTCTCACCGTGGGTAAGTGTTCCCTCGAAATATTCGGTAAGGTTGCTGTATCGCAGCATGTTCTTCAACCCGTCTTTTCCACAGTTGCTTACCATGAACAGCCGGTATTTTGTCGCCAGCCTTTTGATCCCATCGGTTACTCCGGGGTAAAGTTTTCCACCCAGTTCAGGCATAAGTTTCTCCTCGTTATAGGCGAGACGTCTAAGATAGGTTTGGGTGTCAACTCCAATGCCATTCATCATAACGTCAAAAATTACATCAATAGTCTTGCCCATGTAGTGCAAGAGATCGTCACGGGTGACAATGTGGTCAACATTCAGTTCGTGCGAGGTTCGATTCCAAACCTCGGTATAGGAATCTACAGCATCCCAAAGGGTTCCGTCCATATCAAATATCAACGAGTCGTAAGTCATTACCTATTGTTTTGATTGTCGTGAGTATTCCCGACGGTGAATTACATAAAATCAATTTATTATTAATCAACCCCTATCCCTATCTGGCTAATTGACCTGAGCGTGTCCACTCTCATTATATGACGTATCGATATAACGTTACTGTCGGGAATTGACACGGGCCGTGATGTGAGTTGTTTAGTCAGTTGGTAGTGACCCGGTATCCCTTTGCCAAACCAGTTGCCGTAGGAATCACACATCTCGATGTTGAATGTATCAACCACTTGGTTATTATCAGAGTTTTTGTAGGAAATCTCGAGCCAAAGATTACTGTATTCGTAGCTGTTATCGTGGGTTATGAAAAGAGTCAGATTACCTGGCATTGTGGAGTCTTTTGTCGATAGGGTGTAGTCAAACTGTTGACCATAAGGCCATCCACTTTCGGGAATGTCGTGGTAGCCTATATACTGATAGCCACCGGTACATGAAGTGGCGGTGGCTATCGATATAAGTATTACTGTCAGTATATTCCTCATTGTTCGGGGTCTGATTTTGGCGTATTGTCTCCACTCTGTTTGGGGCGCCGGTTATCATCCCGGCGTTGACGAGGCCTGTCTTGGCGTGGAGGTCTGTCTTGTCGGTTTGATCTGTCTTGTCGTTGTGGGCGTTGGCGTTTGTCCTGACGTTCTGTGTTATCGGCTGCCTTGGAAGAGTTATCTGGGTCTTTAGCTTCGGGTCGTGGGTTGGCAACTTGACGTTGTTTGGTTTTATCGGGGCGTTCGTTACCGTTTGCTCCCTGCCGGTCACGGCGTTTCTTCTTTTTCTTGTTGTCGAAGCGGTTGAGATTGTCCTGATCGAGAATGTCGTTGTATTTTTTCTCGTTTTTATCGGGCGTACCATCGGGTTGCAATTGCAACGGTTTCTCTCCGGCTTTGTTCATAGCTATAATTTCAAACGCGCGGGCTGCCGGGATCGTAACCAGATTGGCCGGAATGCTCTTGTCGGTCGAATAGGTGATTTCGTGCTTGAAAACATCGGTCTTGAAGTGGTAGTAGGTACCATCGACTGTTTCGAGTCTGATATTCTTTTCGGGAAGTTTCTTCAGATTCTCAACATAGGTGTCTACTTCAAAGTTAAGACAGCATTTAAGTTTGGCACACTGTCCAGCCAGTTTCTGAGGATTAAGTGATATATCCTGAAAACGGGCTGCACTGGTCGCTACTGAAACGAAGTTGGTCATCCACGACGAGCAGCAAAGCGGGCGTCCACAAGGGCCTATGCCGCCAATTCTACCGGCCTCTTGTCGAGCTCCGATCTGTTTCATCTCGATCCTTACCTTGAATGTATCGGCCAAGATCTTTATGAGTTGTCTGAAATCGACTCGTTCGTCGGCTATGTAGTAGAATATAGCTTTGTTTCCATCGCCTTGGTACTCCACATCGCCTATCTTCATGTTCAGTTGTAGACTTTCGGCTATCTTGCGGGCACGAATCATGGTGTCATTCTCGCGGGCACGTGCCTCCTCATATTTTTCAATATCTGAGGGGCGGGCTTTGCGAAACACGCGTTTTATCTCTGCGTCGGGCTTGATGTTGGCCTTTCTCATTTGTAAGCGCACGAGAGCACCGGTCAACGTTACCTGCCCTATATCGTGCCCCGGTGTTGCTTCCACGGCTACAAGATCGCCTATTACAAGCTCGATGTTGGTTGAGTTCTTGTAGAATCCCTTTCGGGTGTTCTTGAACTGAACCTCGACCATGTCATCATCGGCATATCCGCCGGGCACATCGTCTAGATAATTGAAACAGTTCAACTTCCCGCGTGGTGCCTCACCGCTTTTACTACAACATCTGCCACACGATGAGCCTTCTTGCCTATCATCTGATTTGGCCGGTGATGCAGATTGGTTGGCATCATCAAGCTTGCTTGGCTCCATTATGTTGTTATTGTCGGTCATGGTTACTTAGCAAAGCTAACAGCACGAGTCTCACGTATAACGGTAATCTTGACTTGTCCCGGATAGGTCATCTCGTCTTGGATGCGACGAGCTATTTCGGCCGACAAACTTTCGGTCTCAACATCATCGATCTTATCGGCACCAACTATTACGCGAAGTTCGCGACCTGCCTGGATTGCGTAGGTCTTGATAACACCTGGATATGAGAGAGCCAGTTGCTCGAGGTCATTAAGACGTTTGATATAGGCTTCAACAATCTCTCGGCGTGCACCCGGGCGTGCACCCGATATGGCGTCACATACTTGGACGATGGGAGCTAACAGGGTGGTTTGCTCAATCTCATCGTGGTGAGCACCGATTGCATTACAAATTTCAGGCTTCTCTTTGTACTTTTCGGCAAGTTTCATGCCAAGCAGTGCGTGGGGCAGTTCGGGCTCCTCGTCGGGCACTTTTCCTATATCGTGTAATAGTCCGGCACGTCGGGCTTTTTTGGGATTAAGTCCGAGCTCAGATGCCATTATAGCACACAGATTAGCTGTCTCACGGGCATGTTGCAACAGGTTCTGACCGTAACTAGAACGGTACTTCATCTTACCGATCATTCTTATAAGATCGGGGTGGAGACCGTGTATACCGAGGTCGATAGCTGTGCGTTTTCCTGTTTCGATAATCTCTTCCTCAATTTGTTTGCGCACTTTGTTTACTACCTCTTCAATGCGTGCCGGGTGGATACGGCCATCGGCAACGAGCTGATGTAGAGCAAGACGTGCGATTTCACGGCGCACGGGGTCAAAACCCGACAGCACGATAGCCTCGGGAGTGTCATCAACGATAATCTCAATGCCGGTAGCAGCCTCCAATGCACGAATGTTTCTACCCTCACGGCCTATGATGCGACCTTTGATCTCATCAGAGTCGATATGGAATACGGTAACTGAGTTTTCTATGGCTGTCTCTGTAGCTACGCGCTGTATTGATTGTACAACGATACGTTTAGCCTCTTTGTTGGCAGTCATCTTAGCCTCGTCCATAATGTCGTTGATGTAGCTGGCGGCAGCTGTCTTAGCTTCATCTTTGAGCGATTCAATAAGGCGCTCCTTGGCTTCTTCGGTCGATAGACCCGATATGTGTTCCAAAGCGTCCTGAGCGCTGCGTTTCAATCGGTCAACTTCATCTTTTTTAGCGTCAAGCATCGCTTGCTGTGCATCGAGGTTGGTGCGTGTGGTTTCGAGTTCGTTGCGTGTGCGTTGATTTTCGCTCTGCTGTTGATTGAGTTGAAGCTCGCGTTGTTTCAGTTTAGCTTCGGCCGATTGTATCTTCGACATTCGCTGATTAGCTTGGCGTTCGGCTTCGTTTTTAATCTTCAACTCCTCTTCCCGTGCTTCCATCAGCTTCTCTTTCTTCAGGGCTTCGGCGTCACGTTGAGCCTCTTCAATTATCAACTTGGCGCGGCTGTGTGCCATCGATTTCTGAACCAGGAAGGTAACAATTATACCTATGGCAAGAGCGGCTACACCCACGATTACTACTGTTAAAACATCCATCAGTAAACAAAAAAATGGCACTATCCATAGCAAGGGAGGCAGGAGTTTTCCCCAAGCGAGATAGTGCAGGTTATTTATATTAAGTCTTAATATGACAAGTTACTTACTTCGTGGCCGTGGCGTCAATGCTCTCATTGCACTGGCTTTAAAGAAGTGAATGTTCACTGTTGTAACAATCGTTTAGCGTGTTGGCCGATTGTATGAATCAATCAGGGCTGTCAATCTTGGTCGGTGTGTTGACCGTTGTTGGTTTCAAGAAGCTTATCCATTTCGCTGTTAAGATCTTCAAGAATCTTTAAAGAGCGAGATTGCTCGGCGCTCAGTGTTGCATGCAACTTTGCAAATTGGAAAGCAACCATTGCCAAAATCGCTTCGGGACTTGTATTGAAACGTTCGCTCCATGATGCCCATAGACGGTTGACGTTGCTCTCGGCTTGTCGTATTAGTTCCTCCTCATCACGTTTGATTGTTAGCGGGATGGGAGGTTGATTAGCTATTCTTATTGTTATGTTCAGTTTATCATTCATTGCATCAGTCGGTTAAATCGTTGATGCACTTGTCGATCTCCCGCACTAAATTGGACAGGAGGGCCCGGCTACGGTCTATATCATCACGGTCGGGCATCGCGGTAGAGACT
>CANOKG010000184.1 GCA_947566655.1 uncultured Muribaculaceae bacterium
GCTCTTGGTATTTCGGCTATAAATACAATAAGTCCACCTGTCGCTTTGATAGCTGAGAATGTTACGTCAATGGTTGGGCGACAATAGATCTGTGCCGCCTGTTCTATCATATAGAGGTCTTCTTCATTTTTGACACCGGCTATTGTCCCGTTGTCTTTTACGCCTATAAGCAGGCGGCCGCCATCGTTGTTGGCGAATGCTGAGATGGAGCGGGCAATCTTGCGAGCATCGCTTATAAGGTATTTAAAGTCCTGATGCTGGTGTTCGCCTTGGTCGATGAGTTCTTGTAGTCGGCGTTGTCCTTTTATCGCTTTAAGATCTTTCACTGTGGGTAGTTGAGGTTCTCTTCGGTTGGATTTGAGAGTACTTCGTTGATATATCGTTGAGCCTCGAGTCGGGCATTATCGAGGTTCATGTAGCTATAGTTGCCACAGTCGCGTGGGGTGGCTCCAGGTATCTCTCCATTAAATGTTGAGATGAACTCCATTGTTTCTTTGATGAGTGGAAGAATCTGGAGTGAGGTGTAGTTTCCCGATAAGAGCAGGTAGTTGCCGGTGCGACATCCCATGGGGCCCCAGTACACGATTCTGGAACTCCATTCAGGATGATTCCTGAGATAAGTTGCTGCGAGATGTTCTATCGTGTGAAGTGTGGCGCCATCTATTGGAGGTTGCCTGTTGGGCTCTGACATGCGTATGTCGAACGTCGATATAGTGTCTCCACCTGGGGTCTTATCGGTGCGTGAGAGGAATATGCCACGTTTGAGCGCTAAGTGGTTAATCGTAAAACTCGCTATTTTTTTCATTACTCAAACAAATATTTAGTATGTTTGAAATTTCCTTTAATTAACTATTTTTTGTGTGTTAAATTCAAACACATGTTAGAGTGTTTCCAACATTTCTTTCAAGAGTGTGAATGTGTGTTCAGGGGCGCGTTCCCAGAAGTTTTCATATTGTGATATGTTGTCGTCGCTCCCGGGGGTATCGCTGATTACACGCATGCAGAAGAATGGGATGCCATGCAGGTGGCAGGTCTGAGCTATAGCTGCAGATTCCATATCTACTGCCATTACATCAGGGTAGAGTTCGCGGAAACGCTCAACTTCTTCGGGTTTCGAAACGAAAATGTCGCCCGAGGCAATAAGTCCGCATTTTACAGTCGGATCGTTTTGAAACAATGGGAGTTTTACCAGCGAGCTTTGCGATGTGAAATAGCGAGGACAGCCAGCTGCTTGTCCCCATATTGTTTCAGGTCCACACCACACATCGTGATAAGCAATGCGCTCTCCAATAACAACGTCCATTATGCCTGCGTTACCGCCTGTGCCACCGGCTACACCGGTATTGATTATCAGTTCGGGCGCAAAAATGTTGATCATCGTCATGGTGCCGAGGGCTGCATTTACTTTGCCTATACCACACTGCATGGCAAAGACGCGGTTGTGGCCAATTGTACCACAGTGGAATGTGAATGAGTCGTGATCGACTTTAACTTGATTTTCCATGAGAGGCAATAACAGGTTGAGCTCTTTGCTCATGGCTACGATGATTCCTATTTTCATATTAGTGAACTGGTTTAAACTTAGTGTATGTTTGCTTTTAACGCACATTTGGTTCTAGAAATTAAAGAACATTCTCACTCTTTACACGAGTTAAACGTAAACACACTCTTAAAAAATAAAATTAATTCAGAACTTATCAGCTCAGTGTGGTTTTGGTGTTAAATGGTCCACAAAGTTAGTGATTTTTTGCGATTTCGGTCACTTTATGGCTTTATTGTGTTGAGGAAAATTGTTTTATGGCTCTGATAGCTTGTTGTATTGGAGTGGTGTAGTCAAACAAATTACGTTGGCAACGTAGATAGTGCCGGCAATGGGGATAGTTCAAAACATCTGTAAGGATTTTAATTTTTGCCGAGCACATGTGTCGCCTTATGTCAGACGCCTGTGATGCGACATCACCTTTAAGTCGCCACAGATTCATTGTGAAGTCTTGCTTATCTAATCTCATTCCAGGAAGCGTATGGCTAAGAAAATAGCTGCGATTCTGCATCTTTTCGATCATTGAGATATTGGTTATTCCCACACCATTGACAGTGGAGCGTATGTCGTGGCATGTGGCCCGATAACATATTTTTCTGAGAAGTTTGCCTACTGGAATATGGCGTTCACAAGGATCGTTGCCGAGTTTATAGTGCAGGGCCTCGTAAGTGCTGTCACCAATCTTTATCGTGCGCAATTCAGAGAATCTAAAAATGCACATCTGGGTAAGTGTCGGTAACGGTCTTACATATCCACGGTCAGCACAAGCTAACAGTGTCGCGTCATCTACCCTATAGGGGTTGAATCTCATCACTTTGTCGTACAATATATCATATAGACGAGATAGAACGGCTTGACAATTGGTTTCAAGCAATTCACGGTCAAATCCATATATTAAAGCATCGTTCATGTGTCAAGGCCGGCCGCTGGCAAAATCATGGGTGACAGTGGTTACGTGGGAATTGCAGGATGATTGATATAGTAACCAAAACCGATAGAATCCAAGGGTAATAAAGGTATGGAAAGGGAGCGATCGGTGATATTCCGGCGAGCGATGTGGCTAACAGAGTCTGAGCTCCGTAGGGTATAAGACACTGGACTATGCATGATGCTGAGTCGAGCAGAGAAGCTGTCTTTCGGGGCGCGATGCCAAATCGGCTTGAAATTTCGCGAGAGATATCGCCAACGGTTATGATTGCAACTGTGTTGTTGGCGGTGCATAGGTTTACTATGCCCACGAGAAATGCTATTGTCGCCTGGGCGCCGCGCGAACCCTTGACCCGACGTGTCGTGACTTGCAATAAATAGTCAATACCTCCCGACTCCTTGATTATACCGAGCATACCGGCGGCCAGTAGCGTGATGATTATCAGCTGGCCCATCGAATCAATTCCATTGCCCATGAATACCGACATGTCTATCAGAGACCTGTTGGTGAACCATCCCGTAATCAGGGCCGAAAATATACCCGAACACAACACTATAGTAACATTGACTCCAATAGCAGCCATTATGATTACAAGCATATAAGGCAATATAAGCCAAGGGTTGTAGTTATTGTCGACTGTAATAGCCGGAGTGTCATAACTCATGAAAATATATATGGATAATGTGACTACAGCGGCCGGTACAGCAATCCATAAATTTGCCTTGAACTTCTCACTCATGCCACACCTCTGTGAACGAGTTGCTGCAATCGTCGTATCGGAAATGAATGAAAGATTATCGCCAAAAAACGCCCCGCCAAGAATCACGGCAAGATAGAAAGCCACATTGTCACCTGTAGTCTGAGCTAAATCGACACTTATCGGTGTCAATGCCACCACTGTACCTACCGATGTGCCTATGGAAAGCGATATAAAACAAGCTGCAAAGAAGAGCGTAGGCACAATGAAACCAGCCGGAAAAACCGATAGTGTGAATTTAACGGTAGCATCGACAGCACCCAGTTCGCGCGCCAACGATGCAAATGCTCCTGCCAGTAAAAATATCCATATCATGTAAAGGATATTGCTGTGGCCTGCGGCTTTGGAAAACGTCTCGATACGCTGGGTCAACGGCTTTCCACTGTAAATAACGACCGACCATACCGATGCTACCAACAACGCTACACTTATTGGCATTTTATAGAAATCCCGGGAAACGATCGAAGTGGTCAGATAAACGCCCAAAAAGACGATGACAGGGGAGAGCTTTAGAATACCGATAGCATGAGATGTGATAGTAGAACTTTTACTCATCTCGCCCCATTTTCTTTCGGTTGACACCAATTCCAAACAATGCGTAGTCATATATCGACGGGTCATCGGGTCTCAGATGACGCATGACGGCAGTCAGCTCATCGACCGCTTTGCGATCATCCTGACGTCTTGAAAGCAACCCGAGTTCTCGCGATACATTGCCAACGTGTACATCAAGCGGAATATAAAGTTGTGAAGGCTTTAAAAAGTCCCAAACTCCCAAATCGACTATACCATCGTTTCTAACCAGCCATCTAAACGCCATATTTATGCGTTTCAAAGCAGTCTTCTCGATATTCTGAGGCAAACATCGACTGTCGGTGATGCCGCCATTAGCCTGGGTAAGAGTCTTGTTTAGCTCATCGGCAAATTTCCATGCAGGAGCACCCGCATCGGCAATTCCTATACTCCGGGCCCACTCGGCCATCGAATGGTGCCGCTCATAGATAGTGCGGAGCCCCCGCATATAAAACTGCAGATTGCGGTTGAAAAACGTGCGGTGGATATTACCATCGGGATCCAGTTGCTCATAGGCCTTGTCCATAATATAGTCGAGAGGCGAAGAATCCATCATGGATAACATGCGATCACAATTGCGGCATATCATCTTACGATTGCCCCAGGCAATAGTGGCCGAGAGAAGTGCTGCGATCTCAATATCGGCCAACCGGCTGTATCTGCGGGGAAACTGCACCGGATCATCGGCAATAAATTCCTTATTGTTAATTCGCTCAGCTTCACTGTCGAGCAAATCACGTATCTCTTTGTCTATCACGTTAAAAAGTTTGAATGTAACAACGTGCAAAGATAGCTGATTTCAATGTTAGAAAAAATAATAACGCAGAAAAACTTAAAAAAACTTGCACAATAAAAACAAACAGCGTATCTTTGCAGTGCTTTTAGGGGATAGCACAGTAAAATCGTGCAGCATACTCCTGAAGTCGAGGGAGATTCGCTAGCTCAGCTGGTAGAGCACAACACTTTTAATGTTGGGGTCCT
>CANOKG010000185.1 GCA_947566655.1 uncultured Muribaculaceae bacterium
GGCTACCTCTCTGATATTGGGTGGTCATGCAGGTAATAGCGCGTGCTGGATTGATGATGTTACCGGGAATTGGGCTACAACGACATTCTACCACGACACTCCTCGACTCCTGTCGGCTCGTAATAGAGTTCAACCGTTGTCAGTGCGTCTCGACACTATGTCGTGGACCAACTTGATGGCTATAGATCGTTACCCCGATCTTCCATCCTATAAAAAGGCCTACCCGGTTAGAAATACTTTTCTTAGAAAAGATTTGAATCGTTTCAAGGCATTTAAGACATCAGCACCTGTTAATTCAGAGGTTACATCGTTGGCTACCGAGTATTTGAAAACGCTCAATTTGGGCGGTAGGGATGCTGTCGATATGCTCAATCTGTCATATACCCTGCAACCTTATGAGTACACACAGGATGCCGATGGACGACTTGAGCAGATGGATCTTTATCTACGTCTTGACAGGGATCTTGCCAATTTGTTCAGTGCTATAGACTCGGGTCCAGGAATGAACAAAACAATGGTGTTTGTCGCAGGGACACCACGGCGCACGCGTTCACGTCGCGATGATGAAAAATGGGCTATACCCCATGGAGAATTTTCTCCGCGTAGGGCAATGGCTCTCCTTAACGTTTACCTTATTGCTAAACATGGTAATGGTGAATGGATAAACGGCTACTACGACCATCAAATATTCCTTAACCAGGATTTGATTAAAAAGAATAATCTCGATGAGGTTGCCGTTCGTACCGATGTCGCTCAGTTTATGACTCGCATGAGCGGCATAACCGATGCATACACTCTTGATGATATTATAAATCTTAAGGCCGGTGTCAATCCACAGGCTGTTCGCAACAACACTGTAATTGAAAAGGCCGGTGACGTGTTTATAACCGTAGCTCCCGGTTGGGAAATTACTGATCAGGGCAGCGACTTTACATTACCTATGGTGGAACGTAGTGGCGTCACTACTTCACCTGCATTTCTGTTGGCACCGGGCTTACCGGCTTCGACTATATCTGTTCCTGTTGATGCACGTGTATTGACCCCCACCGTAGCGGGCATACTTCGCATCCGCTCTCCAAATGGAGTGTCTATGCCTCCTCTGCGTTTTTGAGTATCGTTTCCAACTACTCTTTTTTCTATTCATTTTTTTGCTAACAATAAACATATCATTATAATAATGTCATTAACTTCATTACTGAGTAAGCTGTTCGGCAATAAGTCACAGCGTGATCTCAAGGAAATCAAACCCATAATTGACAAAATCACAGCCTTAGGGCCTAAAATGCAAGCGTTGTCAAACGATGAACTCCGTCAGGTTATTACCGACGTGCGTTCAGCGTTGGCCGAAGCTACCGCCTCTGATGATGAGGCTATAAAGAGTCTGAAGATCAAAGTGGAAGAACTACCCTTTGAAGAGCGTCAACCTCTTTGGGATAAGATCGATGCTCACGAAAAAAATATTCTGGATACTCTTGAAGATAAGCTTAATCAGTATCTTCCAACGGTTTTTGCAGCTGTGCGTGAGACGGCCGCCCGTTTTGCTCACAACGATGTCGTAGAAGTTGCTGCAACCGATCTTGATCGTGAACTTGCGGCTCAGGGTAAGGACTTTGTATCGATCGAAGGAGACAAGGCTTTGTGGAAAAATCACTGGCTTGCAGGTGGTAATGATTTAAAGTGGGATATGGTTCATTACGATGTCCAGCTTATAGGTGGTGTGGTCCTGCATCAAGGTAAGATTGCTGAGATGGCAACCGGTGAGGGTAAAACTCTTGTAGCTACTTTGCCGGTGTTCCTTCGTTCGTTATCTAAGCGCGGTGTTCACGTTGTTACTGTCAATGATTATCTTTCCAAGCGTGACTCGGAGTGGATGGGGCCGCTATATATGTTCCATGGTTCGACGGTTGACTGTATCGATAAACATCAGCCTAATACTGCTGCCCGTCGTTGTGCCTATGAGTGTGATATAACTTTCGGTACCAATAATGAATTTGGTTTTGACTATCTTCGCGATAATATGGCGATGTCGCCAAAAGATATGGTACAACGCAAGCACTATTATGCTATTGTGGACGAGGTCGACTCAGTATTGATTGACGATGCACGTACGCCTCTTATCATTTCGGGTCCCGTACCTCGCGGCGATGATCAACTCTTCAATGAGTATCGTCCTAATGTAGAAAAAGTTGTGCAAGCACAACGTCGTCTTGTTACTCAATTGTTGAGCGAGGCAAAGACTAAGCTCTCGAGTGAAGACAAGGAGGAACAAAAGGAAGGTGCCCTCCAGTTGTTCAGAGCTTTCAAAGGTTTGCCTAAAAACGGTGCTTTGATTAAGTTCCTCAGCCAAGAAGGTATGAAGAATATACTGCTTAAAACCGAGGGTTTCTATTTGCAGGATAATGCACGTGAAATGCCCAAGGCTACAGAGCCTCTATATTTTGTTATAGATGAGAAAAACCGTAGCGTAGAACTTACCGATAAAGGTATAGATGTACTCACCGGTACCAGTTCTGATCCCAATTTCTTTGTACTTCCCGATATCGCTGCCGAGCTTTCTGAATTTGAGAATATCTCCGATGCATCGGAGCGTCAGCTTAAGAAGGATGAGGCTATGCAGAACTATGCGGTGAAAGCCGAGCGTGTGCACACAGTAACCCAACTTCTTAAAGCATATACCCTTTTTGAAAAGGACGTTGAGTATGTGATTGATGACAATAAAATTAAGATTGTCGATGAACAAACGGGACGTATTATGGAAGGCCGCCGCTATAGCGATGGCCTGCATCAGGCTATCGAGGCCAAGGAAGGTGTAAAGGTCGAAGCAGCTACACAGACGTTTGCTACAATCACACTGCAAAATTACTTCCGCATGTACCATAAACTTGCCGGTATGACGGGTACTGCTGAAACCGAAGCCGGTGAACTTTGGGATATCTACAAACTTGATGTTGTCACCATCCCCACCAATCGTCCAATCGCACGTATCGATATGAACGATCGTGTATATAAGACTAAAAAGGAAAAATATGCTGCGGTTATAGACGAAATCGTGCGCCTTCGTGATGCTGGTCGTCCTGTATTGGTAGGTACAACATCGGTTGAAATATCAGAGCTGCTATATCGCATGCTCCAGATGCGCCATATCAATGCCCAGGTTCTTAATGCGAAGCTTCACCAAAAGGAGGCTCAGGTTGTAGCGTTGGCCGGTCAGCCGGGTACCGTTACCATAGCTACCAACATGGCCGGTCGTGGTACCGATATCAAGTTGCCTAAGGAGGTTAAGGATGCCGGTGGTCTCGCCATTATCGGTACAGAGCGTCACGAAAGCCGTCGTGTAGACCGTCAGCTTCGCGGTCGTTCAGGTCGTCAAGGCGATCCGGGTTCTTCGGTATTCTATGTTTCGTTTGAAGATCAGTTAATGCGTCTCTTTGCTACCGATCGAGTAATGAAAATGCTTGATACACTTGGTTTAAAGGAAGGCGAGATGATTGAATCTAAAATGGTAACTCGTGCAATTGAAAATGCCCAGAAGCGAGTTGAGGAAAACAATTTCGGTATTCGTAAGCGTCTTCTGGAATATGACGATGTCATGAATAAGCAGCGCACTTATATCTACAATCGTCGTCATCACGCTTTGGTAGGTGAGCGCGTGGGTATCGATATCGCCAACATGATCTATGATATCATTGAGAATCTTGTCAACAACTACGATCAGGCAGCCGATTATGATGACCTTTCGCTCGAACTTATGAGAATTCTCACAATTGAGCCCCCATTCTCGGCCGAGGAATTTGCCAATCTTTCAAACGAAGATAAGATTGAGAAACTCAATGTGGCTGCTAATGAGGCGCTTGAGCGTAAAAGCAACCGCATAATTGAAGTTGCAATGCCTGTTATAAAAGATTGGGTAGAAAACAGAGGTGCTCAAGGTCGTATTATTGTTCCTATTACTGATGGTAAACGTATCTTCCAACTCCAAACAGATATTACCGAGGCTTATAACACCGGATGTAAGTCAATTGTAAAAGAGTGGCATAAAGCTATACTTCTTGTTACGATTGATGAGCTTTGGAAGGAGCATCTTCGCGAACTCGACCAACTGCGTCAATCGGTGCAGAATGCTTCCTACGAGCAGAAAGATCCATTGGTAATCTATAAAGTTGAATCGTTCCACCTCTTTGAAGGTATGCTCAATAACCTTAACAACAAAGCAATCTCGGCTTTGTTACGTGGTCAGATTTTCATCCCGCAGCCGCGTCCACAGGAAACACGCCCCGCTCAGGATGAGACTAACAGTAGTGATGCAGAGGCTGCTCCAAAGCCCCAGCCCGAGGTTAAGCAGGCACTTCCCGAACGCCCCAACGACTATTCCCGTTATAAAGCCACTAAGGAAGATTTGCCTGGAGCCAACGCCCAGCGTGCAGCCGCTTCGGCTCAGCAAGGGGCCCGTCCACGTCCCGAACCTGTCAAGGCAGGTCCACGTGTAGGTCGTAACGATCCTTGTCCTTGTGGAAGTGGAAAGAAATTCAAGAATTGTCACGGACGAGGTCTTTAATAGGCCCGTTCAGTGGCTCGTTATTATATATTAATAAATTGTTTTTAAGGGTGTAAATTAACATGAACGACAATTCAACATCCCCCCAACCGCGTAAACAAGAAACTCCTAAGAAGTCGGTTCGTGCAAGTAATTTCACAGGTGGTGTCAATCTCTACATACTGATTGCCGCAGCTGTTG
>CANOKG010000186.1 GCA_947566655.1 uncultured Muribaculaceae bacterium
CGAGTGATTATTTGAATATGTTTCGCATTAATCTTGAGGCCAATTTCGGCTATTTCAATCTTAATACGAGTTAAAAGTAAACATACTCTAAAATCTTTTTCATATTTGTTTAAATCAGTTCATTTAGTTGTATAAACAAAAGTATAGTGGTCAAAGTTTAAAACCCGACACTATCTGAATTTTTTACATTGACAATAATTAATTAAATTTGCTACATATAACGATTTAATTATGGTAGAGTTGAGCGAAATTTTAGATCGGCTGGATAGCGGTGAGTGGGTAAAGGCGGGGGCAAGCGATTCTCCTGAGGTGTCAAAAGCACTTGGAATGTGTGCTGAGCGATGTTTTGAACTCAATGCGTTACCTCCATCACAACAGGAACGTCGTCGCTCGATTATAAAGTCGTTGGTAGGATCCATAGGCGATGGATTTGTTATACACAGTCCTTTTAGATGTGATTTTGGATTCAACATCCATATAGGCCGAAATTTTATAGGAAATTTCAATTTGTCGATTCTTGATGAAGCTCGGGTTGACATAGGTGATAATGTGATGATTGGCCCCAATTGCTCACTTATCACAATAACCCATGCTCTTGATATTGAACAGCGTAACAGTGGCTTAATGGCTGCCCGTAATATCAAGATAGGCAATAATGTGTGGATTGCAGCCAATGTAACAATTTTACCCGGAGTTGAAATAGGTGATGGCGCGGTAATAGGAGCCGGAAGCGTGGTTGTTAAATCTATTCCGGCCAATACATTGGCTGTCGGAAATCCATGTCGCCCATTGCGCGAAATTACCGATTCCGATAAAATAAATTGCTATTTTGAGTAGGTTACTATCTGTCGAGTTTGAATACGATGCGCTGTACCCCGTCTTGCCAGCGACTGCTTGTAATGCGGAAATTACCAATCTCTGACGTGTGGTTTACATGTGATCCGGCACACAGGCACTGATCATACTGGCCTATGTGTACCACTCTTACTGTGTCGGAAGCACCTTCGGGCAGTCGGCTCATGTCAAAACGTTTCATGGCCTGTGATTGGGTGATATATTCTTCAGTGACTTCAACATCGGCGTTGACAGCATTGTTGACGTATGATTCCAATGATCGGAGTTCTTCATCGGTCAATGGTTTGGAAAGGTGATAGTCGAGTTTCGACTTCTTTCGTTCTATATGAGCCGAAAAAGCACGCCCACAACCATATCGTCGTGCCATTTCTCCATTTAAAAGATGTTCGGCCGAGTGCATGGGTGGATATTCCTCTTTATTGTGTTGATTTATTGCAGGTGTTTCCATTTTTTTCTTTTTGATAAAACTATGAATTGTAGGTTACTATGTAACTATTGTGTTGTAGGCTGTTAAAATTTGTAGGCTCCACCTATAAAGACTGAGTGTGTTATATAGTTATCTTTATCGGGCAAGCCCCAGTAGCTGTATGGATAGCCTGAGTATAAGCTGAAATTAGATACTCCATATCCTAATGTAAGTATGAACCTGTCTATTTGCATGTTTATGCCACATTTTAAATCCTGGTTGAACCATTTGGAACGTTCACTGCCTTTTGCTCCGGGTGATAATATTATCCCTGGTTCAGCAAAGATATAGAATCCTGCGCTTTGACTTTTCCAGTGTATAAGTCGAGGTGTTCTCAAAACAATGCCAGATGTGAATTTGAAGCGCGTAGCATAATCATCAAATGTGTCCAGCTCATCATAACCCCAGTCTTCCCATGCTTTAATTTCTCCGCCTAATCCTATTTGAGCTTTCACTCCAACATATTGGATAGGAAAGTATGCTATTCCAATGTCGGCCTGATAACCATCGTTATTCAGTCCTGCTCGAAAGTCGATTTCCCAGTTCATGATCCCGTCGTCGGTCGATAGTGATTGAGAAAACGCTGTATCTATGCTTGTCATGATAGTAACAAGCCATAGCAGGATCTTGATTTTTGATTTGAAAAAACTGTGAGTCATTCTCTTAGTGGATAAATTGAGTGATTTATTTGGTTCCATCGCTGATCGCTACTTGATGTGGAAACAATAGGTTCCGGAACCGAGTTCAGCGCTTAATTCACCAGGTGATGAGCGAGTGAAGTTTTCAGAATATTCTCCTGAAATATATTGATCCTCATTGGCTTGCAGTATAACAGTGGCTGTCGAGTTGGCCGGTATGGTAAAAGAATAAATAACTTCTTGACCATCTATTTTCCAAGAGGATTGTATTTTCCCTCTGATAGAATCATATGTCCCTTCGGCCCATGTGAGGTTTCCTCCTATTATCGGTTTTAGAAAGAAATGACTGTATCCGGGGTTTGTCACATCGGGATTTATACCAAGAATATTACGGTACATCCACTCGCCAACGGCTCCAAATGCCACGTGGTCAAGCGAGTTCATAGTTGGATTCTGAAATCCTTTTTCGGGAGTCCATGCATCCCATCTCTCCCATATTGTAGATGCGCCATTACGCACGATATATAGCCACGACGGGAACCGTGTAGAGGTCAACAGGCGATATGCTATATCATATCTTCCGAAGTCGCTCAGTAGTTGCATCATCATGGGAGTTGTGATAAATCCGGTGGAAAGTCGATAATCATAATCGGCTATACAGTCAAGCAAGTGATTGAAGCAGATTTGACGCATGCTATCGGGCACCATGTTGTAGTATAGGGCTAATGAATAGGCTCCTTGACTGTCTCCGTCTATTTTCCCATTTTTATCAATGAAATTATCGGCGAACTTGTCTTTGATCTTTTGGGACAAATCATTGTATTTCACATAATCGGTAGATCGATTTAGCAACGTTGCTGTATTTGCAAGCAATTGTGTTGAATACCCGAGGAATGCTGTTGCAAAAAGATCATCGGGAGTCGCACCGTTGTGTGTATTGTATGAGCTGTCAACAGTTGAACTTATATTGTTGGCATTCAACCAGTCACCATTGTGATTGTGGCGAACACGCCATATCAAATCGGGGTTTTCTTGTAGGGTCACGTCAATATGACGTTTCATTTCATCGTAAAGTTGCATAAACCCGGTAACATCTCCATAGTTTTCATATAGGCGCCATGGAATTATAAATGCAGCTTCACACCATCCCGGAGCTCCAACCCAGCCTCCCCAAAAAGCGCCGTTTTTTAGTGAAGGTACCATGGAAAAGAACTGTCCATTGTCGGCAACGTTTTTCATGTCATAGATATATTTGGTATAGAAAGCCGCCATATTCATGTTAAAAATGGATGTCTGGGCAAAGATCTGTATATCACCCATAGCTCCGGTGCGTTCATCTCGCGACGGGTTGTCGGTGATGACGCTGAGCATGTTGTTGCGCTGGGTCCATAGGATGTTGTCAAACAATTTGTTGAGATCGGGATTTGAACATTTGAATTGGCCGGTAACGTTAGCACTTGATGATATTGCCAGAGCCTCAATCTGATTCTGATGCAACTCTTCCAATCCGTTCAGTTCCACATACTGAAAACCGTGGTAAGTCATAGATGGAATGAAAACATCATCTTTACCTGAGAGAATGAACCGATCGGTCGCACTGGCATAACCAAGACTTTGGGTATACAAAGAGCCGTCATTGTTGAGCCATTCTCCATGGCGCAGTGTTATTACCGATCCTTTTTTTCCTTTGATTTTCAGCTTGCAGAAACCGGCAATATTTTGGCCGAAGTCCACCATATATTTGTCTCCTCGTTTCCATATTCTCACCGGGGATAATGTCGTGTGAATTTGAATCGGCTCGTTGATCTGTGGAACAAGATTCCTGTGTACGGTGCTATCTACTGAAGCATTGTCCCACTTTGAAACATCATATCCCGGTTTTGTCCAGGAAATATCTAAATTGCGGGCATCGATAGTTTCTCCGGCAAAATTGTCAGCTTCAAGGATGTATCCATGTGGATTGATTTTCCAAGAACTATCAGTGGGAATTTCACGGATATCTCCATTGGCATATTCAATTACCAGTTTTGCTATCAACCGGCGATCGGTTGCGTAGAATCCTCGATGGGGAAAATTCTTCATCCATTTTATACCTGCAAGTCGTCCCAGAGCCCAACCATCGGCCAAAGTGGCACAAATAGCATTATCGCCGGTTTTAATCAAGTTGGTGACATTATAGGTTTGATACTGTAAACGTTGATTATAATCAGTCCATTCAGGAGATAGGATATTTTCGCCAATTCGGTTGCCATTAAGCCAGAGTTCATAGTAGCCCAAAGCCGAAACATATAAAGTGGCATTACTGATACCGTCATCGACATCAAAGTCTTTTCTTAGTAGCGGAGATGAAAGAGTGGGGGGCGTTTTCCATTTCAATTCATCAAAAGAATCATTGGGATAACCCGAATAAACATATTCAAGATAATTGTGTAGATCTGTGTCGGTCTTGTCTCCGATCCATTCTGCATCAAATGCATCAATGGCATGGCTCCAGCAGGCGATGTCACTCCAATCGGTTACTTTGCCATCATTAGTCCAGACGCGAACTCTCCAGTAGCATCTTTCTCCGTTTTGCAGTTTGTTTCCGTTATATTTAATCTGTATAGGAGTTTCACTCTCAACTTTGCCACTGTCCCATAGATCAGCAATGCCGTTATAAAGATTCTCCGGCGATTTTGATACCTGAATCTGATAAGCTGATTGTTTGATATTGTGAGCGTTTTCCTGCTTTGATACTATTTTCCAAGCCA
>CANOKG010000187.1 GCA_947566655.1 uncultured Muribaculaceae bacterium
GCGCAACAATCTTATCACTCGCTCTGCTCGCTGCCAGTGGCGTGGAGTCAACCAAACTTACCGGTACTCCTATCGGTACCAGTAAGGGCCACCAAGACAGTGGATTTGGTAACACCGAAAATATTCAAGGGTATGCCTTTGATGGTGATCCATACACCTATTTTGCCACTGACCAAAAATCCTATGGATGGGTTGGACTCGACCTTGGAACTCCCCACATTATTACACGAGTAGGCTGGATGACGCGTGCCTCAATGCCCGAATCGTTGAAAACCGCTGTGATTCAAGGTTCCAATAGCCTTGACTTCCTAGATGCACTGCCATTGGCTATTATTACTCAGAATGGCAAAGATGCTGAATTTACCTATAATGAGATTAACTGCTCTCGTGCTTTCCGCTATGTTAGATTGGTATCTACAGGCGAGGGCCGTTGTCGCGTGGCTGAACTTGAGTTCTATGGCCACGAGGGTGAAGGCGATGATTCAAACCTGTTCCAGTTCACAAATCTTCCTACTGTTGTAATCAATACTGTCAATGCACAGGAGCCGTTTGACAAGGAGACTAACATCGTTTCCAATGTTATCATTATTAACGATGGCAAGATTGACTTGGAAGCATCGGCAGGTGTACGCGAGCGTGGTAACAACAGCCGCACATATCCTAAGAAACCTTGGAGAGTCAAATTCGACAAAAAGCAAAGTCCGCTTGATGCACCTGCTAAAGCCAAAAAGTGGACTCTGATAAATAATTACGGTGACAAAACATTGATGAGAAACGTCATCGCCTTCGAGACCGCACGCCGTGTAGGCATGGCCTATGCGCCTTATGCAACTCTCGTCGATGTTGTGTTGAATGGTGAGTTCAAAGGTTGCTACCAGCTATGTGACCAGGTAGAGGTAAACAAAAACCGTGTAAATGTCGACGAGTTGGAACCCGAAGAAAATTCTGACGATCTTATCTCAGGCGGTTATCTTTTTGAAATCGATGCTTATGCCTATCAGGAGCCTGAGGGTGAGTGGTTTACTTCATCAAAAGGTATTCCAATCACTATCAAGTCTCCCGATGATGGTGGATCGGAAGCTCAGTATAACTATCTTCGTAACCATTTCAATAAGTTGGAATCGCTTCTGTGGAGTTCAAACTTTGCCGATGCTGAGAAGGGATACCGTTCTATTCTCGATATAGAATCGTTTATTCAGCATTTTATCGTGGGAGAGCTCTCAGGTAACACTGATACCTATTGGAGTACCTATATGTACAAAAAACGTGGTGATGACAAATTCTATACCGGTCCGGTATGGGACTTTGATAACGGTTTTGAAAACGACCGCCGCACGTATCCTATCAATGATAACAAGGGCTATCTCTGTTTCTCAGGTAAGACTTCGTTGGCCAGTGGTATGAAGGAATTTGTAAATCGCATAATCAATGAGGATCCCCAAACAAGTAAAGACATCAGCCGCATTTGGTCAGATGCTCGTAATAACAGAAATCTTACTCCTAATTCAATGGTCGACTTCATAAATGGAGTGGCCGACAAGATTTACAAGTCGCAGAAGCTTGAGTTCATGCGTTGGCCTATCATGATGGACTTCGTCCATGAGAATCCTGTAATCCATGGTTCTTTTGATAAGGAGGTTGAGAATGTCAGGAACTATGTCACTGAACGAATCAAAAAACTCGATGGTATAATGGGCTTCGTCGAAGAGGCCGGTGTTGATGAAGTTCTCGCTGAAGAGAATATATCTTTCACCCTCGACGGACGCTCTATCAAGGGCGATGGTCGCCACGTATTCTCGGTATTCAATATGGCAGGAATATTGGTATATAGCGGTGTGGAGCCTACTGCATCACTCGCTCCCGGTATGTATGTTGCAAGCTATCAGAATCAGCCGCAGGTTAAGAAGTTTATTGTAAAATAAGCGAGATTATTTCGCATTAATATATCGGCCATTCAGCACTCAGTTGAATGGCCGATTTTATATGCAGGAAAGTGACCGGGAAGAGACGTGCCCCCGCGCCTCACCGAGGAAAATGAGGGAACGGAAAAGAGTTGTGGGACGTCATAAAAAAGATGCATCTCCTTGAGGGAAATGCATCTTTTTTGTCGGTTTATTATCGACAGCTATTATTTCTTCTTGACGTTGCCATAACGGCTCATGAACTTGTCCACGCGACCGGCGGTGTCAACGAGCTTCTGCTTACCGGTGAAGAAAGGGTGAGAAGAGCTGGTGATTTCAAGCTTTACCAAGGGATAGGTAACACCGTCAATCTCAATTGTCTCCTTTGATGCTACGGTCGAGCGAGTGATGAAAGTTTCCTCGTTTGACATGTCTTTGAACACGACCTCGCGATAGTTTGAAGGATGGATGTCTTTTTTCATTTTATTACGTCTTTATTTTCTAATTCAACATTTTGATGAGTCGTTGGTAAGACGACTCTATTCGTAATGGCGTGCAAATTTAGTGATTATTCCTTTGCTCACAAAATTTTAGACCAATTTTTTATTCAAATTCTACAAGAGGAGCGTCGGTACCCACAATTTCACCGGGTTCAACAAATACCTGCTTGATGGTTACAGGCTTTTCAGCTTCAACATCGTTCTCCATTTTCATTGCCTCGTACACGAGCATCAGGTCGCCTTTGTTGAGCTTGTCGCCTTTCTTGACGTTAACCGAGATGATTTTACCTCCCATCGGGGCATGGAACACTTCTCCGGTAATCGGTTCGAAGCGGGCGCGGCGAGCTTCCTCTTCGGCTGCCTTGGCTGCGGCTATGGCAGCTGCTTTGGCTGCGTACTCGGCATCGCGGCGACGACGCAGGAACGGATTGGCTACGTTGGGCAGTAGTTCGAGAAGAAGTTCCTCTTCTTTGTTGGAAGCGAGCGGTATATTGTCATATTCGGCAATCTTCGGATTAGCAGGCTTCTTGTAGCTGCTTACATCGTAGTCGTGCTCTTCGGGGCTGCCGGTGATCAACTGGCGGAAGTTGGGGTCGACCGGCACCGGAGTCTTGCCATATTCACCTTTGACGAGAGCTATGAACTCGTTACTCTTTGTGGTGTAGTCGGGGTTGCCCTTGCGGCGGTCTATAGCTAAATTTACAGCCTGTGAGCCTACGATCTGGCTGGTAGGTGTTACCAACGGGATTAAGCCTGCATCGCGACGCACCTTGGGTATCAGGCGCATAGCATCGTCAAGCAGGTCCTCGGCCTTGAGAGTCTTTAGCTGGGCTACCATGTTGGAATACATTCCACCGGGAACCTCGGCATTCTTTACAAGCTCATTGGGCTTCGGGAAGTTGAAATACTCTTCAATGGCGTGGCAGGCATCAAGCATTCCTTGCTCGTCTCCGGCACGGCCACATTCGATGGCACGGTCAAACTGAGCGTCGATTTCGGCCGGCAGTTTGTCAGTAAGTGGGTCAAAGTCGTTGGGGAACGATTTGGCCAGATCGAAGTTGGCAAGCGATTTGCGTATTTCTTTAAGCTCGGCGCGAATCTTTGATACGGCTGTCATGTCGGCCTCAACCTCGATTCCGAGTTTTTGGCAGAAGATGTATATCAATTCGATTGCAGGAGCTGCCGAGCCACCGCCAAAGTACCAGATGTTGGTATCCAGAATGTCTACACCGTTCATTACTGCCATAACCGATGATGCTAAGCCATAACCGGGAGTACAGTGGGTGTGAAAGTCAACGGGAACCTTAACGGCCGATTTCAATTTTGAGATAATCGATGCAGCACGTAGAGGATTAACCAGTCCGGCCATATCTTTAAGTGTTATGATCTTGGCACCGAGACGTTCCATTTCAAGTGCTTTGTTTACAAAGTACTCGTCGGTAAAGATCTTCTCAGGCTCTTGGGGTTTCTTACCTAAGAGGCGTCCGAAGAATCCTATCTTCTCGGGCTCGACTTTCGGATCAACGGTATAGCATACAGCGCCGTCGGCTATGCCGCCAAGGTCATTGATGAGTTTGATCGATTCTTTTACATTATTGATATCGTTCAGTGCGTCGAAAATACGCATCACGTTCAATCCGTTGGCAATAGCCTCTTTATAGAATCCCTCAAGAACCTCAGTGGGATAAGGTTTGTATCCGAAGAGGTTACGTCCACGGGAAAGAGCCGACAGGAGTGATTTTCCTTTCATAACGCGGCTTACACTACGCAGACGATCCCATGGAGATTCATCAAGATAGCGCATTACAGAGTCGGGGACTGCTCCTCCCCACACTTCGAGGATGTAGAATCCGGCATTTTCATAAATAGGAAGCAGACGATCGATGCAGCTTTGGGGCATACGGGTCGCAAAAAGAGACTGCTGGCCATCGCGCATGGTCAGATCTCTGATTTGTAGCTTTTTAGTAGCCATATAAATGTTAGTTTAATTTATATACAAAGTTGATATATCTTAAGTATGGCGCAAAAGTACGAAAAATCCTCGAATTACAGAATTTTTTCCGTAATTTTTATAGCCTCGACCATACTACCCGAATTGTTAAATGAACATCTGTTTCTTCTGTTCCTTTTGTCCTTTTGCATCTCTTTCCATTCAGCGATTATACAGAAGCAGTCCGAAGAGTCGAAATACAAAAAAGCATCGCGGCAGTTGCCTGTCGCGATGCTTTTGTAGCGGGACCGAGAATTGAACTCGGGACCTCCGGGTTATGAATCCGACGC
>CANOKG010000188.1 GCA_947566655.1 uncultured Muribaculaceae bacterium
GAGGTACACATGAACAATGATGCCAACGCCATGATGCTCGGCGAGGCTGTGTGGGGCGCCGGTCGTGGCCGCCAGTCTATATTGGGTATCACGCTTGGCACAGGCATAGGTTGCGCTTTTATCAATGATGGCAAGATCTGGACCGGATATACAGGCAATGCCGGTGAGATATGGCAATCGCCCTATCGCGACGGTGTGATTGAAGACTATGTGTCGGGTCCCGGATTGGCCCGTATCTATAAGGATTTGACCGGTAATGAAATCGGTGGACAAGAGATTGCCGAGCGCGCCCGCTCGGGCGAAGATGCCGCTTTGAATACTTTTGAGCAGTTTGCCAACGGTCTCGTCTTCGCTCTCGCCTGGACTCTGAACACGATCGATCCCGATGCTGTGATTTTCGGTGGATCGGTAGTTGATTCGGCCGACCTGTTCCTGCCCCGTGTCAAGGCTCTGCTTCCCAAATATATAACTCAGGAGGCTGCCGAGCATATTGAGATCTTGCCGGCCGGCCTTGGTAATAATGCCGGTTATATAGGTGCCGCAGCGTTGATGTTTGAATAAGGTATTCTCTTCGACTAACCATATTACAGTATCTTGATTTGAAGTTAATAAATTACATATTGATGTTGATAGTTGGCAGTCTGCCGGTAATGGCAGGCTCGCTGACCCCTGTCAACTGGTCGTTGTACCACAGCACCGGGGTGGGGGATCCCGACAGTATTGTCTCGACCGTGGGCTATGATGATAGCGCATGGCACGAGGTTGAATTGCCTTCGACCGTGCTTAGCGCTTTGGTGAAGGATAGCATCTACCCCGACCCGCGTGTGGGTATGAACAATTACCTTATCCCCGATGTAAGTGATGATTTCAACCGCCGGCTCGGGCTTGACCGCTACAACCATCTCTCCAATGGTACCAATCCATGGCAGCAGCCCTGGTGGTATCGCACAGAGCTTGCCGTTCCGGCCAATTGGCGTGGTAACCGCGTGTGGCTGAAACTTGATGGAATCAATTACCGCGCCGATGTGTGGGTCAATGGTCACATGGTAGCTTCCCACGATGATGTGGTGGGGATGTTCCGTCGTTTCAAGTTTGATGTTACCCCCTATGTCACCCCCGGCCAACGTGCCGCTGTCGCTATCAAGATCTATCAGGTAGACCATCCCGGTGATCCCGCTCCCGGCACTCAGTTCATCCTTTTTGGCCCCAATCGAGGGAATGCCGGTGATCTGCATCGTGATGAGACGCTCAAGATGAGCGGTGGATGGGATTGTGCCCCCGTGGTTCGTGACCGCAACATGGGTATATATCTTCCGGTGGTCATGGAAGCGACCGGTCCTGTCACTTTTGATGATCCCAATGTGGAGACTGCTTTGCGTGACACTACCGAGGCCAATCTTACGGTCAATGTACCTTTGGTAAATAACAGCAGCGTCCCTGTGAAAGGCGTTCTGACGGCCCGCATAAGTTCGTTGCCCGAAATTGATTTTATTACCTGCAAGAAAAAGGTTTCCACTCTCATATCTCCTGTCACCATAAAGCGTGACGTGACAATAGGTGCCGGTGATACCGTCACCGTGTCCTTGACTCCTGAGGAGTACAAGGCGTTGTCGATTCAAAATCCGCCGTTGTGGTATCCCAACGGTTATGGTTCTCAACCACTCCAGCAGCTTGAACTGACGTTCAAGCCCCGGGGTGGGGCTGAGACTCGTTGGTCGACCACCTTCGGAATAAGAGAAGTGAAGACCCGGCTCATGGAGCGCGAATATATCTCTCATCTTGGGCCCGATAAGGAGTATGGACTCGTATTCATTGTCAACGGGGTAGAGATATTCTCGAAAGGTGGATGGATTCAGCCCGACATACTTCTTGATAACAGTCGCCGCAACATTTATGACCAGGCACGCCTGTTGGCACTGTTCGGTGCCAATACAATAGGCAGCGAGGATATGCCCGCTCCCGATGAGGCTTGGCTCGAGGCGTGCGATAAATATGGATTGATGTGGTGGCATGTGTTCCACCAGTGTTACCGCATGTTCCCCGGACGTGCCAACCAGAATTATCCCGATGACCACGATTTGGCAGCGGCCCATGTCGTTGATGAGATCAAGCGTTATCGCAATCATCCGGCCATCGTGGCCTGGGTAGGTGTCAATGAGGTGTGTCCTGCCCGTGACCTGTATATCGCTACCCGCGAGGCTGCCCGCAGTCTCGACCCGTCGAGACCTTATATACCTACAACATCGGTGAGCTGGGATGTGGAAAAACTTACCCCCTGGCTGGCCGAGGATCTGCCTACAGGAACTACCGATGACGGTGCCCCCGACTACAACTGGGCCCCGAGCGACTACTACTTCGATAAAATCGATGAAGTGTATACCCAAATGTTCAAGAACGAGCTTGGAATGCCGGCACCTCCGGTATATGAGAGCATTGAGAAGTTCATCCCTACAATCAACAAGCCGTTTGATCAGCGCGACCGTCTGTGGCCACTCGACAGTGTGTGGGCCGAGCATGGCGCATGGTGTGTGAACAACTTCGTGTACCGTGGCTTTGACAACGCAGTGAGAACTTTCTACAGCGACCCTGTGTCGGCCCGAGACTACCTGCTCAAGGCACAATTGCTCAGCGCCGATGGCTACCGGGCCATGATCGAGGCTGCCAATCACCGGGCCTGGGATATCACCACAGGTGTGATGCTGTGGAAACTTAACTCATGCTGGCCCGACGTGGCGTGGCAGGTCTATGACTGGTATCTGACACCCAATGCCGCCTATTACTTTACACGTAAGGCTATGGAACCGGTGCATGCCCAGCTGAATGCCAACAGCGAGATCCCGTCGGTTATCAATAACACCCAAAGAGAAACCGGACCTCTGGTGCTCGAAACAAAAATTCACGACTTCACGATGAAACAGCAATGGAGTCGCCGTGACACCGTGAGTCTTGCTCCAAACAGCTACAAGGAGCTGCCGGCGATACCCCGCGGACAGAAGTTGGCAGCCGTATACCTCGTGACAATGACGCTGACCGATGCCTCCGGGCGCGAAGTGTCACACAACACCTATTGGCGCTATAGCCAGCACCAGAACTTCTATTGGCTGCTTCGCTTGCCACAGGGTAAATTGAGCCGAGATGTTGACGTCGAGCGCGATGGCAACGAGTGGTTGGTGACCGTAAAACTTGCATGTAGCGATGATGGTTGTGCTTTCTTCAAGCATCTCACCATAGGCAACGATGAGAAAGGCCCGTCGGTCAATCCGGTGTTCTGGAGCGATAATTTCGTGACTTTGCTCCCGGGAGAGAGTCGCACGTTGACAGCCCGAGTTGCAGCCGATATGCTTGACGGCGAGCCGGTAGTAAGAATAGAATAATACGTTAAAATCATGTATATGAATAGACTAATTGTTTTTTTGACTTTGTTGATCGGGCCGGCTATGGCCATGTTGGGTGGACCGCTTCCGGTGATTCCTTACCCTACACAGGTCGTTGAGAAGGCCGGTGTGTATGACAGTGCCAACGGTTTTGATGTCACCGTCAAATCGGGCGACTTTGGCTCGGAGGCTTCGTTCCTTGTCGAGAAACTCAACTTGGCCGGGAAGCAATCGGCTCTGCTCGACAACACCAAGGCTAAAAAAGGAATCACATTGTCGTATGACCGAAAGATTGCTAATCCTGAAGGATATAATCTTGTCATAGGCAAGAATAAAATAGAGATAAAGGCCCGCGAGGCTGCCGGTCTGTTCTATGGTTGCCAGACTCTACTGCAGCTCATCGACAACAGCGACGAGCTGCCATGTGTGGCTGTCAACGATTCACCCCGTTATGGGTGGCGCGGATTCATGCGCGATGATGCCCGTCACTTTACCGGTGTTGAGAGTGTGAAACAATTCATCGATCTGATGGCCTACTATAAACTAAATCGTTTTCACTGGCACCTGACCGACGGACAGGGTTGGCGTGTCGAGATAAAAAAATATCCGCGCCTGGCTACAGTGGGCGGTGTGGGATCTCATAGCGATCCTGAATCGCCATGTGCCTATTATACTCAGGACCAGATTCGTGATATTGTTGACTATGCTTCGCGCCGCCATGTGATGATCATTCCCGAAATCGATATGCCGGGCCATGCAACAGCTGCCAACCGTGCCTATCCCGAGTTCAACGGGGGCGGTGAGGGTATATTCCCCGACTTTACTTTCAATCCCGGTAAGGAGGGTACCTATGCCTATCTCAGCGATATCCTGGCCGAGGTGGCCGATTTGTTCCCCGGTCCATACATGCACATTGGCGGAGACGAAGTTGCCTACGGCATAAATGCTTGGAAGGTCGATCCTGATGTATTGGCACTGATGAAGCGTGAAGGTTTCACCGATGTAAAACAGTGTGAGCGCTATTTTATGAACCGCATGATAGCTGAGGTGGCCCATTTAGGCAAAACGCTGATAGGATGGGACGAGCTGCTTGATCTTGATGTTGATAAATCGACCAACATAATGTGGTGGCGTCACGACAAGCCTGTATATCTTACCCGCTCGCTCGATGCAGGTTATACTACAGTGCTGTGTCCTCGCAAACCGCTTTACTTTGATTTCGTGCAGCACGACACTCACTCGGTGGGCCGTATCTGGGACGGTTTCTGCCCGCTGGAGGATGTGTATGCGTTCCCCGACC
>CANOKG010000189.1 GCA_947566655.1 uncultured Muribaculaceae bacterium
AGTCAAGATGACTTCACACTCTTAATTTTTTGCCTAAGTATTGACCTTAAAGGTTAGTATATTTGCATAACAATTACTAACTTTTATATAATCAATACTATGTTATTCTTAACTAAATCCTTCATTATCTGGCTCGCAGCCACCTACACAGGAGTGTTGGTAGCTATCGCGATTGATTTTGTGTGTGGAGTGAGAAAAGCTCGCTTGGCCCATATAGCGACTCGTTCCCGCGGGTATAAAATGACGTGCGACAAGGCCGTAAAGTATTTTCTACCAATGCTGTGCCTGACTTGCATTGACTTTATCGCATCAATTTTCTTTGCAGCTCCGTTCCTCACTATGGCCATGGGCGCATTCAATATCTTCTGCGAATGGAAATCGGTCATGGAATCCATTCACGACAAAAAAGAGATTCGCCATGCCGCTGAAACAATGCGTCTTATTATCGAAAATAAAGACGATCTCGCAAGCGCGATTGTCAAAATACTCAAAGAAGTCGCCCCATCTGACGAACTACAAAAGGAGGTGAAGCCATGAGATCTATATCTGAAATCATTGTACACTGCACAGCCACTCCGGCCGATCGGCACGTGACAACAACCGATGTTGACAAATGGCATCGACAAAGAGGATTCAACTCTATCGGATATCACTATCTTATATATCTTGATGGGTCCATACACCGTGGACGAGACATTAAACAGATTGGAGCACACTGCTTAGGACATAATGCCAACTCGATAGGCGTATGTTATGTAGGTGGACTTGATCACAACAACCAACCGCTCGACACGCGTACTACCGCTCAGCGCAATTCTCTTTTAAAACTTCTGCGACAGCTGAAAACAAGTTATCCAAAGGCTACTATTCATGGACATCGCGACTTCGCAGCCAAAGAATGCCCATGTTTCGATGCCACAGCCGAATATTCAAATATAAAATAAAGCCATCATGAAAAACATATTATTCATTCCCATTTCAATCGCAATCAGCTCTACCATCATCACATCTTGGATCATTATTATGGTTGCCTGCTGCGCCAAGCGGCAATCGGTCGAGATTGACAAAACAGCCATGACGGTCAATAACCGGGACTCCACTCTGCAACTCAAGACCTCAAACATAAAGGAACATCTCGATTTATCGAGGAATATCCTAATAGACAGCCCGATCATAATAATTAACGATAGCCATGGAACAACAGTAACCATGACAGCCCGCAAAATTTCAAAACATTGTGCTCTTGAACAACAAATCGAACAGCAAGACAGCTGCATCACAATATCAGGGCAGACATCAACAATAGAACTAGACAAACACGCGATATCAAAAATCAAGCAACAATCAAAGTCTTCGTTATCAGTGGCATTATACTGCATAGCAGTACTGTTTTTAATCACACCTATAATTATTCTTTCACGACGTATTCATTTAAATAATAAATAAAATGAACGAACTGTGTGTATCTTATCATGCCATTTTGACCATGCTAAAATAATCATTATTTTTGTGCCGTAATTACAGTTATATAACACCCGGTGATTTTTATGAGTTCCTATAGCAGACATTTTTCCCTGGCAGTCTCTATTATGGCTGTTGCCGCCACAATGATGGCTACCGATCAACTCACCTATAATAACCCCGTCATTAACCGCAGCGCACCCGACCCTACCGTGATACGTGCCGATGATGGCACATACTATCTATATGCCACCGAGAATGTGCGCAACCTGCCCATTTTCAAATCTGACGATCTGATCGACTGGAAGTTTGTCGGAACAGCGTTTACTGACGACAGCCGTCCGCAGATGGTGCCTGACGGAAATATCTGGGCTCCCGACATCCAACACATCGACGGTAAGTATGTGCTATATTACTCGAAGTCGCGCTGGGGCGGCGAGTGGGAGTGCGGTATCGGAGTGGCAGTGGCCGATGCCCCCGAGGGCCCGTTTGTCGACAAGGGCAAGATGTTTCTTAGCAACGAGATAGGCGTACAAAACAGCATCGACCCGTTCTATATCGAGGATGGGGGCCGAAAATATCTCTTCTGGGGAAGTTTCCGCGGTATTTTCGGAGTGGAACTGTCGGCCGATGGGCTGTCGGTGGCTCCGGATGCCGAGAAATTCCAGATTGCCGGGACCCTCACCGAGGGCACCAACATATTCCGTCACGACGGCTACTATTACCTGATAGGCTCGGCCGGATCGTGCTGCGAGGGTGAGCGAAGCACCTACCGCGTAGTCATGGCACGCTCCAGAAATCTGACAGGCCCATATGTAGACCGCAAAGGCAATCCGGCCATGGACAACAACTTCACCGAAATGCTCACCCGTAGCAACAATGTGATCGGTCCCGGACATAACGCCAACTTCGTCATGGATGACGCCGGACAATACTGGATGTTCTACCACGGATTCGATGCTACCGCTCCGGAAGAGGGGCGCAAGGTATATCTCGACCAGATTTTCTGGGATGATAACGGATGGCCCTACACCGCCACGGGGCATCCGTCGCAGTCGGCCAAGCGACCGGTTGTGGTGCGCAGATAAACATATTATGTTCGGTCAAAACGCAAAATTCAAAAAAAATGCTCATCATTATTAAATAATATTTAACTTTGCACCGATTAACCAATCTCAATAAAATGATATCAAGAGAAACTGTATGGATCAGCGCCAAGGATTATGTAGTTATAACCTTTGGACTATTTTTGTATGCATTTGCCTTCTCGGCATTCATAGCGCCTGAGAACGTGGTTATTGGCGGCATGGCAGGACTTGGTCAGCTAATCTATTTCATCACCGACAAGATTTTTGACTATGGACTGCCAATCGCTGTTTCCATATATGCCCTAAACGTCATTCTACTCGTTATAGCCTATAAGACAGTAAGCCGCACGTTTGTTGTCAGAACGATATTCGGAGTATCGGTGTTGGCCTTGATGATTGGCATACTGCAACCACTATTCAAAGCTCCAATCGTTCAGCAGGAAACGTTTATGAATGTCATTATCGGCGGCATGCTTTGTGGTATTGGTATCGGTTTAGCTTTTGTACACAACGGTAGTTCGGGCGGTGTTGATATCATCGCTGCAATGATATCCAAACACAGTAATATTTCCATCGGTCGCACGATGCAGATATGTGACTTTTGCATAGTAACATCATCAATATTACTACCCCGAACAAATGGAGAGATAATTGCAAGCCCTGTTTATGGCTACATCGTCCTGCTTATTGTACCCTTCATGGCCGACATGATGATTAACACCAACCGACAATCGGTACAATTCACCGTATTCTCCCGCAAATGGCAAGAGATCGCTACTACGGTCAATAACGAAGCTCACCGCGGCTGCACCGTTTTATCGGGCATGGGATGGTATAGCAAACAGGAAGTAAAAGTACTCCTTGTGATTTGCCGCAAGTATGAAGCGATGACGATATTCCGAATTATACGTGCTATCGACAAAGATGCTTTTATTACGCAAGCCAATGTTAACGGCGTGTATGGACAGGGGTTTGACGAACTAAAACTAAAAATGAAAGCGCCCGAACAACACTCTAACGAAAAACGCGAGCAACAATATGATCAACAAAACCATAACCCTGATGAATCACATATAAACTAAAAGTGTATGAAACGAATAACATCTATTACACTGACTGTCATATTTGCAATAACCTGCATACAGAATGCATCCGCGTGGGGGCAAAAAGGACACGATGTCACGGCTTATATTGCCGAACAACACCTAACACCAAAAACCCGCGCCATTGTCGACTCTCTGCTTGACGGCCGCTCGATGGTATATTGGGCCAACTGGCTCGACAACGCCAGCCATACCCCCGAGTATGCCTACACCAAGACCTGGCACTACAAGAATGTCGATGAAGGTGTAAGATATGAGGAAGCCCCGGCCAACCCGTCGGGCGATGCCGTGACTGCTATAAAATCGAGAATGGAAATTCTGCAAGATCCTCACGCATCTCTTGCCGACCGCCAACTTGCACTCAAGATACTTATTCACGTTGTAGGAGACCTTCACCAGCCAATGCACATGGGACATGCAACCGATCTCGGTGGTAATCGCATAAAGGTTAAATACTTCGGCCGAGACGCAAATCTTCATGGAATTTGGGACACTAACATCCCCGAGTCGGCTCACAAATGGAGTTTTACTGAGTGGCAGATGATGCTCGAGCGAGAGCCGGAGGCTAAAAACCCCGACATTATCAAAGGCTCTATTGATGATTGGGCAAAAGAAACCATTGAAATTACTTCTGTAGTCTACGATGAGACTCCTGAAGGTAGCAACCTGTCTTACAACGAAGTTGCCCGCTGGACTCCTACCATAGAGCAACAATTCCTTCGCGGCGGCATGAGACTGGCCCACCTGCTCAACAACATGTTTGATCCCGACTACACTGCCAAACAATCTATAAAGCCTTGATATTCAAATAAAATCGGTTACTAACGTTACCGATTTTATTATTTAAACCGATTTTACTGAAAGAAACGGCTAAAAAAATTAGATACAAATTTTAGAATATCAAATTTTATCCTTACCTTTGTGCCGTTCTAAGCGAGTTGACTACCAACAAGCATAGGGACAATCGGGGCGTAGCGCAGTCCGGTAGCGCACCTGGTTTGGGACCAGGTGGT
>CANOKG010000190.1 GCA_947566655.1 uncultured Muribaculaceae bacterium
GAGTACCGCATCTTGTTGCGCCAAGATGATGCCGATATGCGTCTTACCCCTCTTGGATTCGCTCTGGGCTTGGCTACTCCACAACGTTATCTGCACATGATCACCAAGAGGGATTATAGAGATCGCCTGATCTCTTTACTTCGCTCTTTAAAGGTAAAACCCGATCAGGCTAATATGATGCTTGAACAGTTAGGCAGTACTGCTGTTAACGAAGGTGTAAGATTACACGATCTGTTATTGAGACCGCAAGTGACGTTTGCCAATCTCCTGTCTATTTCTAAACGACTTCGCAATTTTGTCGGCACTATCCCTGTGAATTTAACTGATGAAGTTATTGAAGCGGCCGAGATACTCGTGAAATATCGAGGTTATATTGATAGGGAGCGTGGTATCGCCGATAAGATTGCTCGACTTGAGGGCATCAGAATTAGAGGCAAGTGGGATTATGGCACTATTACTGCCTTATCTACTGAAGCACGTCAGAAGCTTAAGCGTATCGATCCCGAAACTATTGCTCAGGCATCGCGTATACCCGGTGTATCACCCAACGATATTAATGTTCTCCTGCTACTTTCGGGACGTTGATTGTTTCACGTGGAACATAAATAATAAACATCATATCAACCCATTAAATCTAAAAGAATGGAATATATTAAGGCTCATGTACGTGACGTCATGGACTTCCCTAAAAAGGGGATAGTCTTCAAAGATCTTACGACTGTTTTTAAGGATCCTCGTGCGCTACACACTATTGGATGGGACCTATCGCAAATTTATCGAGACAAAGGTGTTACCAAAGTTGTAGGTATAGAATCACGCGGATTCATTGGAGGCTCGATTTTGGCCTTCGAGTTGGGCGCCGGTTTCGTACCTGTGCGCAAACCAGGTAAATTGCCTGCCGATACACTGAAGGCTTCTTACGATAAAGAATATGGTACTGACACAATAGAAATACATCGCGATGCTATAACCGAGGATGATATCGTGGTGTTGCACGATGATGTTTTGGCTACCGGAGGAACAATGTTGGCAGCCTACAATCTCGTGAAGCAGATGAATCCAAAGAAGATTTATATCAACTTTATTATAGAGCTTGGAGCTCTCAATGGTAGGGCTCTACTTCCTGCTGAGGCTGAGGTGACTTCGTTGATCACCTACTAAGAGTATGTGTGTTAAATCAAACATACTCTAAGTTACTGTTTGAAATTTATTCTGTCCTGTCTTTGAGATCTATTGTAAATCTCAAGTCATGTAAAAATAAATCTAAACTGGCTCAAAGAATTTTAATTCAGAAATATTAAGCCCTCCCAAGTGTGGTTCAGAAGACAACACGGGGAGGGTTTGTTTGAATACCGAAATTTATTGCTGATTTTAGAGCCGGTTTACTTTTAAACTGAGGCTTTCGGTTTTGAATTTTCAGAACTCTATTTGGTCTTACCGTGTTAAAAATAAACATACTTTTAGTGTACCATTATGGCAAAGCATGATAAAAACAAGTCGCAAGAGCTGCGTGATAAAATAGCCATTTTACCCGATACCCCCGGAGTCTACATGTATTTTGACGCTGAGGGTAAGGTTATTTATGTAGGTAAGGCGAAAAATCTGAAGCGCAGGGTCTCCTCCTATTTCAATCGCACCCACGATAGTTTGCGCACCAACCTGCTGGTGCGAGCTATTGTTGATATGAAATATATCGTAGTTCCTACCGAACAGGATGCTTTGAACCTTGAGAACTCGATGATCAAAGAATATCAGCCCCGCTATAATGTGTTGCTCAAGGATGACAAGTCTTATCCATGGATATGTGTTACCAAGGAACTTTATCCTCGGGTTTTCATGACACGCCAGCGTGTCAAGGACGGGTCGAAATATTTCGGACCTTATACCGATGCTCAATCGGCGCGCACAGTATTGCATCTGGTAAAACGGATTTTCCCTATACGTTCGTGCCGCATACCTATCACTCCCGAGTATCTGGACCGAAAAAGGGGTAGGGTCTGTCTTGATTATCATATTAAACGTTGCAAGGGTTGTTGTATAGGACTTATCGATCCATTGAAGTATCAGGATTACATTGAGAATGTAAAAAAAATTTTAAGTGGTGACACCGGTGAACTTATCGATTATTTACGTTCAGAGATGGAATCGTTGGCTTCTCAGCTTCGTTTTGAAGAGGCCCAGGAGTTGAAAGAACAGTATTTGCTTGTGGAGCGTTATCGCGCAAAAAGCGTTATTGTGAGCCAAACAATCGAAGAGGTTGACGTCTTCGGTATTGACGATGATAAGGATGATGTATATGTGAACTACATGCACGTGAGGCATGGGGCTGTGGTAAAAAGTGTGACATTGCGTTACAAACGCCGTCTCGATGAGAGCCGCGCCCAGATGTTGGCCTATGCAATGGATGAGATCAAGCGTACTCTTGAGGTCGATTTCAGTGAGGTTATCGTTGCTGAGGTGCCTGATGTAGAGATGCCAGGTGTTACTTTTACCGTGCCACAACGTGGCGACAAAGCTAAATTGCTCGATGTCTCACAACGCAATGCCACACAAGCCAAAAATGATGTTTTGAAACAGATGGAACGCAACAATCCTGAAGAGCGTTTGGAGCGTACGTTGAAGCGTATGCAAGCCGATTTCCATTTGTCGGAGTTGCCACGTCATGTTGAATGTTTCGATAACTCCAATATACAAGGGACCAATCCTGTGGCATCTTGTGTGGTGTTCAAAAACGCAAGGCCGTCAAAGCGCGATTACCGACATTTCAATATCAAAACCGTTGAAGGCCCTGATGATTTCGCGTCAATGAAGGAGGTCCTTACCCGCCGTTATACCCGGCTTGTTGACGAAGGTGAACCGCTACCCCAGCTCATTGTAGTTGATGGTGGTAAAGGTCAGCTTAGTGCAGCTGTTGAGGCCCTTGATGCTATGGGATTGCGAGGTAAGATAGCTGTTGTTGGAATAGCAAAGCGACTTGAGGAGATATATTTTCCCGGCGACTCGGCTCCTTTATATATCGACAAAAATTCCGAGTCACTGAGGGTTGTCCAGCATCTTCGCGACGAAGCCCACCGGTTTGGTATAACCCATCATCGCGACCGTCGGAGCAAATCGCAAATTGTCAGCGAACTCGACTCGATAAAAGGAGTGGGAGATGTTACCAAAACTGCGCTGTTAAAGCATTTCAAAAGTGTCAAGAAAATCAGAGAAGCTTCGCTCGATGCAGTGGCAGAGGTTGTGGGCCAGGCCAAAGCCCGGTTGATAGTTGATGCTCTTCGACCTAATAGTAACGGCAACTTATCGTAGAGATATTGTCTTGCACAAGTCGTTGAGCAAGATGTTAACTTAAGGAGCTATATGTACAACTGGTGTGAATAAATGTTAATTTGGTTGACGTTTGGTGTCAACCGATATGAATTTGCGTAACTTTGCCATTCAAAATCGAAATAAATAGCTTTATGTCAGAAATTAAGTGTATAGGTATACTTACCTCGGGAGGTGATGCACCCGGAATGAACGCTGCAATTCGTGCGGTGACACGTTCCGCAATTTTTGCCGGATTCAAGGTTAAGGGTATATATCGTGGCTATCGCGGATTGATTACCGACGAGATTGTGGAATTTCGCACACAAAATGTGTCAAATATCATTCAAATGGGTGGTACGATTCTTAAGACTGCCCGTTGTAAAGAGTTTCAAACTCCCGAAGGGCGTCAGCTTGCCTATGATGTGTTGCGCCGTCAGGAGATTGATGCTTTAGTTGTGATAGGTGGTGACGGTTCACTCACCGGTGCCCGCATCTTTGCCAACGAGTTTAATTTCCCTATCATAGGCTTGCCTGGAACAATAGATAACGACCTGTATGGCACCGATACAACAATAGGATATGACACAGCTTTGAACACCATCATGGAGTGTGTCGACAAGATACGCGATACAGCAACCAGCCATGAGCGGTTGTTTTTCATCGAGGTGATGGGACGAGACGCCGGTTTTCTGGCACTGAACGGCGCGATAGCGGCCGGTGCCGAAGCTGCTATCATTCCCGAGATATCGACCGAGGTTGACCAGTTGGCTGAGCTTATTCAAAATGGTTTCCGCAAGAGTAAGAACTCATCGATAGTACTTGTTGCCGAGAGTCCTGTAACGGGTGGGGCTATGGGTATGGCTGAGCGCGTTAAAAATGAGTATCCCGGCTACGATGTAAGAGTATCGATTCTCGGACACCTGCAGCGTGGCGGTTCGCCTACAGCCCACGACCGTATTCTTGCTTCTCGAATGGGTGCGGCTGCTATTGATGCTCTGCTCGACGACCAGCGTAACGTGATGATAGGTATCAAGAACGATGAGATTGTCTATGTTCCGTTCACCAAAGCCATCAAGAACGACAAGCCTATTAACCGGGAATTACTCAGCACCTTGCGCCGGCTATCGATATAATGAACAATCTATAGAAATCATACACAGCACATACGGGCTATAGTGTGCTTATAACGGCAGGTATTCACCATTAAGTGAATACCTGCCGTTATTGCTAATTTAGAGCCTGTCTGGTTTTAACTCGTATTAAGATCGAGAGTCAATTTTATGCGAA
>CANOKG010000191.1 GCA_947566655.1 uncultured Muribaculaceae bacterium
AGAGTGTTTGTTTAAAATTCAGCACTTTAAATTTAATACTTTTATCGCTAACCACTAAATTTTCAATCACTTAGTTTTCATCGAACTCACGTTAAATAGTAACTATTCAGCTAAAGGATATTGCTCATCTCCAGCTTGAAAAAGTGAGTTTGAACCAAACGTCCGTGTGGACTTTTAATTATGAAAACTGATTTGTATTTTTGTGGGAAAATAAAAGACTATGGTGAATTTCGGAATTATAGGCACTAATTTCGTGTCGGATTGGATGGTAGCGGGTGGACAACAAGATTGCCGGTTTAAAGCACTGGCGGTGTATTCGCGCGGAGAAGAAACAGGAAAAGCATTTGCTGAACGTCACGCTATAGAACGGGTGTACACCTCGCTTGATGAGATGTTAGACGATGGGGAGATCGATGCTGTGTATATCGCATCACCCACCTCGTTGCATGCGTCACAGACTATCAGATGTCTTGAAGCCGGCAAGCATGTGTTGTGTGAAAAGCCTATGGCTTCAAACGCGCGTGAAGTCCAGTCGATGATTGATGTTGCCAAGAAAAGCAGATTATTGCTGATGGAAGCTATTATACCTACTGTGTCACCATGTTTCAAAGTTATCAGAGAGAATATTCACCGGGTAGGCCGGGTAAGACGTTACTTTGCCTCCTATTGTCAATATTCGTCACGATATGACGCGTTTAAAGAGGGTAAGGTAGCTAATGCTTTCAAGCCCGAACTGTCAAATGGCGCGGTAATGGATATCGGTGTATATTGTTTGTATCCAATGGTGGCCTTGTTTGGTGAGCCGAAAAGCATCTATGCGTCGGCCAATCTGTTATCGACAGGTGTTGATGGGCAAGGAACTGTGATAGCCAATTATGATGGGTTTGACGGAGTGGTGATATATTCAAAGATAGCCGATTCGATGTTGCCTACCGAGATACAAGGTGAGACAGGAACATTAATTATTGACCATATAAACAATCCCGGAAGGGTGCAATATAAACCCCACGATAAGTCGTTGCCGGTTGAAGACCTGACGGTGCCAACCCCGCGAGGAGTGTATTATGAAGAGATACATCATTTTATCGACTTGTTGGAAAAAGGTGAGGTAGAGTCGCCATGGAACAGCTTGGAAAATTCGCTCAAAACGATTAAAGTTATAGATCAGGTGAGGTCGCAGTGTGGGGTCGAGTTTCCGGCAGATAGATTGAAGTAACTGCGAGAAAAATTTTGGGGCGATAGCTTGTAAGTTAAAAATGTTGCTTATATTTGTAATTGTAAATAAGCTATGTTATGATACATGTTCTACTGCCCGATGATAGGGTCAGACCATTGCACTTTTACTTGGCGATGGAGGAGTACCTGGCAAGCCTTGGTGACGAGGACTATCTCTTTATGTGGCAGGTAGAACCTACGGTGATAATAGGCCGTAATCAAAATCTCTACACCGAGGTCAATCTCGACTATTGCCGGGAACATAATATCAATGTTGTCAGGCGCAGGAGTGGAGGAGGCTGTGTGTATGCCGACATGAAAAACGTGATGTTCTCTTACATCACGACATCTGACACCGTTACAACGACTTTTTCGCAGTATACATCGATGGTAGCCGGGATGCTTGTGAAACTTGGTATAGAAGCCCATGCAGGCGGTCGCAACGATATATTGATAGGTGATCGAAAAGTGTCGGGAAATGCGTTCTACCATCGACGGGGTAGAGCAATACTTCATGGCACAATGTTGTTTGATACCGATATTGAAGAGATGTTACGTGCGATCACTCCTTCAACACAGAAGCTATCGGCTCGTGGTGTGGAATCGGTAAGATCTCGCGTTGTCAATTTATCGGAACTTACCGATTTGTCTCTTGAGATGTTTAAAAAGCAAGCGGCAATTTTACTGTGTGACCGGGAAATAGTTCTAAATCGAGCTGATGTTTCCCATATTGATGAACTCGCGTTGCCTTATATCGATTCCCAATGGCTTGAAGGACGCCATACACAGGCTCAAGTAAGGAAAGAGGAACATATAGATGGGGTAGGAGAGTTTAGAATAGCAATACGGCTCAATAAAAATCTGATTGATCATATCTATATAACAGGCGATTTCTTTCTGTTGTCGGACCTCGATGATGAATTGATCAACCGGTTGAAAGATGTTGATTACTCAGTCGGGGCTATAGCCGAAGCTCTTGCCGAAATAGATGTTTCAACAATTATAGCATCGCTTTCGACGAAGAAATTCATAGAATTACTTACAAGTTAATTATATATAAAGGTAATGCCATGGAAAAAGAATTCAAAAAGACGTGTCTTCATGACCGTCATGTGAAATTAGGAGCATTGATGAGTCCGTTTGGAGGCTTTGACATGCCTATTCAATATGCGGGCATAGTAGAAGAGCATCAAGCTGTGCGCACTGCTTGTGGCGTATTCGATGTTTCGCATATGGGCGAAGTGCTTGTGACCGGTCCCGATGCCGAGAAGTTTGTTAACTATATATTTACCAACGACACGACAGCGGGCGATTCGGGCAAGTGTTTTTATGGCATGATGTTGCATCCCGATGGCGGTGTGGTTGACGATTTATTGGTATATAAACGTTCGGCCACCAATTATTTCCTTGTAATCAATGCATCCAATATTGACAAGGACGTAGAGTGGATAAGATCTCATGCCGGTGGTTTTGATGTTGAGATAGAACATCTGAGCGACCTTATGGGTGAACTTGCCATTCAAGGCCCTGAAGCCGAGAATATAGTTGCTGAAGTGCTGGGTTTACAGTGTTCAGAACTACAATTCTATACTTTTAAAGATACCAACTATAATGGAACAGCAGTTATCTTGTCGCGTACAGGCTACACCGGTGAAGATGGTTTTGAGGTGTACGGACCACACGCTGTTATTATTGATATGTGGGACAAGTTGATAGCCGCCGGAGTTGCACCGTGTGGACTGGGATGTCGCGATACACTGCGTTTCGAGGTAGGATTACCTTTGTATGGCGATGAACTTGCCGATGACATTACTCCGCTCGAGGCCGGACTCGGTATTTTTGTCAAGCTCGACAAGCCCGAATTTATAGGTCGGGAGGCTATAGCCATGCAGAAAGCCTCGGGGCCTGCCCGCAAGTTGATAGGACTCGAGTTGACCGATAGAGCCATTCCGCGTCATGGATATGAAGTATTGAATGAGAAAGATGAGGTAGTAGGACACGTTACCACAGGATATCACGCGATATCGGTTGATAAGAGTATTGCTATGGCATTGGTAGACACGGCTTACGCAGCCCTCGGAACCGGGTTGAAAGTAAAGATACGTCGCAAGTGTTTTCCTTGTCAAGTAGTTTCAAAAAAATTCTATAAAAAATCATATAAGAAATAACCTGTTAAAATTTAAGCCATGTCAAAAATTTATTTTGCCCCCACCCACGAGTATATTGTAGTAGACGGAAACATTGGAACCGTAGGTATTTCAGACTATGCACAGCGTGCCCTTGGAAATGTAGTTTACGTAGATATGCCTGAGGTCGATGATGAGTTTAACGCCGGAGATGATTTCGGTGCTATCGAGAGTGTTAAAGCTGCCAGTGATCTTTTCGCTCCTGTTTCGGGTACTGTAATTGAAGTAAACGATGAATTGGCCGACAATCCTCGCCTTGTGAATGAAGATGCTATGGCCAACTGGATTATCAAGCTTGAAATCTCTGACCTTGCCGAGCTTGATAATTTGATGGATGCCGAAGCCTACGAGGCCCATTGTGCTGCCGAGAAACATTAATAGAAGAGTCATGTCACATCATTATTTTCCACACACGCCCGAGGATATAGCTTTGATGCTCGAGCGTGTAGGCGTTGCTACTCTCGATGATCTATACGGTGATGTTCCTGAGATTCTGCGCTTGAAACAGCCCTATGATCTGCCTGACCCGAAGAGCGAGAAAGAGATTCGCGATTTTTTTGATGCTTTAGCCGCTGAAAACAAGCAATTGAAGTGTTTTGCCGGGGCCGGTTTCTATGACCGTTATGCCCCGGCGGTAATCGGTTCGCTCATTTCGCGCAGTGAATTCCTTACGGCCTATACTCCCTATCAACCCGAAATATCGCAAGGTACGCTACAGTATATTTTTGAATATCAAACTATAATGTCGCGGCTTACGGGGCTTGAGGTTAGTAATGCGTCAATGTATGACGGTGCTACAGCAACCGCTGAGGCGATGCTTATGGCTGTGGCCCATGCACGTCGTCGCAATCGTGTGTTGGTTTCAGCAACGCTAAATCCGGCTGTTCGTGAAGTAATAGATACCTATGCCACCTATCATGGTGTCAAAGTCGATACCATAGCTGAAGTAGGAGGAGTGACCTCACGCGAGGATCTTGAATTGAAACTTGCCGATGGGGATGTGGCCGGTGTGATAGTGCCCTCTCCCAATTTTTATGGCATAGTTGAGGATTATGCCGGATGGGCCGATATTTGTCACGCTGCAAAGGCTTTGTTTATTATGAATAGTGTGGCGATAGATTTGGCTACAATGAAGACACC
>CANOKG010000192.1 GCA_947566655.1 uncultured Muribaculaceae bacterium
ATTTGATGGAGTTTGAGCCGACACTGCCATGCATGTTCCTATAAGAGCTATTGCTACTGCTAAAAAATTCTTTTTCATAATTTTAAATTGGTTATTATTATTCATTATCGTTTTCAATTACTAAGACATTTGAAAGCGGCAATCGTTTAATTCGCTATCAAAAAATTATAGTTAACATATGTATCAATATAAAAAAAGAATGATACTTTTGGACTTATACCAAAAGTATCATTCTAAATATGAGATAATTATTTTACTAATTACATTTCTTCAATTCCTGCAAGTTGTGGGTCGATAAGTATGCGGCCGCAGTATTCACAAACGATAATTTTCTTACGCATCTTTATCTCAAGTTGCTTTTGAGGGGGAATGCGATTGAAGCAACCGCCACATGCGTTACGTTGAATATAAACAACCCCCAGTCCATTACGAGCGCTCTTACGAATACGCTTAAATGCTGTAAGCGTGCGGGGATCTATGCTCGGTTCAAGGTTTTTGGCTTGTTCACGAAGGCGTTCTTCATCTTGACGGGTTTCAGAGACAATTTCGTTAAGCTCGGCTTTCTTGTCTGAAAGTATATGCTCACGGTCGGCCAATTCCTCTTTCGTCGCTTTAATTTTGTTCTCAACGTTTTCGATGGTGCGATTGTAATCGTTGATGTGTCGCTCACAAAGCTGAATTTCGAGAGCTTGGAACTCTGACTCTTTATTTAGCAAGTCAAATTCGCGGTTGTTTCTCACATTATCGATCTGCTCCTTATATTTAGCAATTTTCTCGCGAGCTTCGTTGATCTTTGCATTTTCTGCAATCAGTTTTTTGCGAAGTTCTTCTTTTTCGTTGGTATAGTTGTCGATTCGAGTTTTTAAACCCTCGATGTGATCTTCAAGGTCCTTGACCTCTAAAGGAAGTTCACCTCTAATAGTCTTAATACGATCGATCTCAGATAATGTAGTTTGAAGGGCATATAGAGCCTTCAGACGATCTTCTACCGAGAGGTTTTCGTTCTTGTTTTTATCAGTAGCCATATCGATGCTTACAAGTATTTTATAGGATTTTGTTCAACTTTGGAGTTATAGACTGCAAAGTTAGGAAATTTTTTTGTAATCAAGTGATAAAAAATCTCTTTTGAGCATTTCTCGCTCTCAAAATGTCCAATATCGACCAACAAAAGTTCGTCGGCATAGTCTATGAAGCAGTTAAATTTTGAGTCACTCGTGATATATGCATCAGCTCTATTTATAACAGCCTCATCGAGAAGGAAAGCTCCGGCTCCTCCACACATTGCCACACGCGTTATTTTGCGACCTTTTCCTATAGCTTCAGGATCAGAGCATCGTGCAATGGGTGAATCAAACGTTTCTTTTACCAATTCAACGAACTCCACTGGTGTTAATGGATTGAGAAGGACTCCGATGGTTCCACAACCAATTTTTCCAAGTTCAGGATCGTTGTGATTGCTTTCCAAAATAGTTACGTTTTGTAAATTCAGTTTTGATGCCATCGCAAATGATATTCCGCCGGGTGCATTATCAATAGCAGTGTGACAAGAATAGATTGTAATATCATTTTTGATTGCTGTTAGTAGAGCCTCTTGTACTCGTCCTTGACCATTAATGCATTTAACCGGTTTGAATAAGAGAGGGTGGTGGGAGATAATCAAGTTGCATTTAAGCTCTTTTGCTTCAGCAACAATCTCTTTAGTTACATCCACACAGAGTAGTACTCCACGGCATTCGTCAGCTTCCGACCCGCATTGAAGTCCGGTATTGTCATAGCTCTCTTGCAGGCGGCGAGGAGCCGCCTGCTCGATAGCTGTAATAATATCTTTGTTGGTTATTGACATTGATAATCGGTTACTTTTCAGGTGCTGGAGCAATCTCTAACTGTAACTCATCAAGTTGCTTTTGGTCAAGAGGTGCCGGGGCATCAAGCATTACATCGCGGCCACTGTTGTTTTTGGGGAATGCTATGCAGTCGCGTATGCTGTCCAGACCGGCAAATAGTGAAACCCAACGGTCAAGACCATAGGCAAGGCCTCCGTGAGGTGGCGCGCCAAACTTAAAGGCATTCATCAGGAAGCCAAACTGTTCGGCTGCGCGTTCGGGTGTAAATCCGAGAATTTCAAACATCTTAGCTTGTAACTCGCTATCGTGAATACGAATAGAGCCGCCACCTACTTCAACACCGTTTATAACCATGTCGTAGGCATCGGCACGTACTGCTGCGGGATCGGTGTCGAGCAAAGGTATGTCTTCTTTTTTGGGATGGGTGAAGGGGTGGTGCATAGCCATGAGTCGTTGTTCCTCATCGCTCCACTCAAACATCGGGAAGTCTACAACCCAAAGACATGCAAATTTGTTTTTGTCGCGAAGGCCAAGCTGATTACCCATTTCGAGTCGGAGCTCGCACAATTGCTTGCGGGTTTTCATTGGGTCATCTCCACATAATATCAAGATAAGATCACCGGGCTCGGCCTTGAATGCCTGTTTCATTTCTTGGAGTGTATCCTGGTTGTAGAATTTGTCTACGCTTGATTTTACATTCCCATCGGCTTCAATGCGTGCATATACCATACCCTTGGCTCCGATTTGCGGGCGTTTAACATACTCGGTCAATTGGTCGAGTTGTTTACGGGTATATGTCGCTGCCCCTTTTGCACAAATGCCACCAATGTAGACTGCATTGTCAAAAACACTGAATCCGTGGCCTTTCATTATATCCATCAGTTCGACAAATTCCATTCCGAAACGTAGGTCGGGCTTATCGCTGCCATATAGTTTCATTGCAGTGTCCCATGACATGCGTTTGAATGGACGGTCAAGCTCAACACCGCGAAGTTCCTTAAATAAGTGTACAGCCATTCCTTCAAAAAGATCAAGAATATCTTCTTGGTCAACATAACTCATTTCGCAGTCGATTTGAGTAAATTCGGGCTGGCGATCGGCTCGCAGGTCTTCATCGCGAAAACATTTTACGATTTGGAAATAGCGATCCATTCCCGATACCATCAGCAGCTGTTTTAATGTTTGTGGTGACTGAGGAAGCGCGTAGAACTGACCCGGATTCATTCGCGACGGAACAACAAAGTCTCGTGCTCCCTCGGGTGTGGAACCTACGAGCATTGGGGTTTCGATTTCAAGAAAACCTTTGGAGTCGAGGTAGCGCCGTGTTTCCATCGTCATGCGGTGGCGTAGTTCGAGGTTACGACGTACAGCGGCTCGGCGCAAGTCGAGGTAACGGTACTTCATTCTCAAATCATCTCCACCGTCGGTGTCATCTTCAATTGTGAAAGGCGGTATTTCGCTGGTGTTAAGGATAGTCAGCTCATCGGCTATAATCTCTATATCGCCGGTAGGATTTTTAGGGTTTTTGCTTGTGCGCTCGGCAACATGGCCTTTGACCTGGATTACATATTCGCGTCCAAGCTTGTTAGCAACTTCCTGAAGCTGAGGATTAGTCTCGACATTAAATACAACCTGTGTAATACCATAGCGGTCACGCATGTCGACAAATGTCATGCCACCCATTTTACGGGTGCGTTGAACCCATCCGGCCAAGGTTACTTCTTTTCCTGCATCAGCCAGGCGAAGTTCTCCACATGTGTTAGTTCTGTACATCGATATAGTGTTTTTAGAATATTCTTTTTACAATCTACAAAGATAGAAAAAAAGTAGGAATATATCTTTATGTGATTTAAAAATCATTTCTGACAGAATTGATAAGACAGTTGAAGAGACGGTGGTTTATAAAACGAAAAAGTCGCCATGCATCTCGCACAGCGACTTTTTTATTGGGGAAATTGTTGTTGTCCCAAGATGGGACAGAAGGGGCTAATTTATTCAGCTACAACTTCGAATGGAATTTCGACAGTAACTTCTTTGTGAAGTTTCAATGTAGCTACATATTGACCAAGCTCTTTCACAGGTTGTTTCAAGGCGATGACCTTGCGATCTACAGTGTGTCCTGCTTTCTCAAGAGCCTCGGCGATCTGGATGTTGTTGACCGAGCCGAAGATGGTACCGGTTGAACTTGCTTTTGCACCGATGGTCAATGTAACGTCGGCGAGAGCTGCAGCCAAAGCCTCGGCATCGGCCTTGATTTTGGCGAGTTTGTGTGCGCGCTGACGCTGGTTCTCGGCGAGAACCTTAAGAGCCGACTCAGATGCAATAACAGCTTTGCCGGTGGGGATGAGGAAGTTGCGACCGTAGCCGTCTTTTACTTCAACAACGTCGTCCTTGTATCCAAGGCCATGAACGTCTTCTTTCAAAATAATTTTCATAACTTCTATTTCCTTGGATTGGGGTTATTTCATCAAATCGGTTACGTATGGAAGGAGTGCGAGGTGGCGAGCACGTTTAACGGCTTGGGCTACACGACGCTGGAATTTGAGAGAAGTACCGGTGATGCGGCGGGGAAGGATTTTGCCCTGCTCGTTAAGGAACTTCTTCAAGAATTCAGGATCCTTGTAATCGATATACTTGATGCCGCTACGTTTGAAACGGCAGTATTTTT
>CANOKG010000193.1 GCA_947566655.1 uncultured Muribaculaceae bacterium
AGGTAATTGATCGCCATGGAAGTGGTGCGATCAAGTATGACGATTTAAAGGCTACCTTTGGATCAGATGATTTGATCCCTATGTGGATCGCCGATATGGACTTTGCTGTGTGTCCCGAGATAACAGAGGCGCTTAAACAGCGAGTGTCTCATCCTATCTATGGGTATGCGGCTCCTACCGAGAGCTACTGGACATCAATACTTGATTGGCTTGAACGACGTCACGACTTCAAGGTAGGACGTCAGGAGATCACTTATATTCCCGGTGTGGTAAAAGGAATAGGTTTTGCCATCAACTTCTTCAGTAAACCGGGTGATAAAGTGATTATACAGCCGCCTGTTTATCATCCGTTCAGAATTGTGACGGAGGGTAATGACCGTGTGGTACTACCCAATCCGTTGATTAAGACCAATAGCTCCTATCGCATGGATCTTGAAGGCCTTGAGCGTTTGGCCCGAGAGGAAAAACCGACGATGATGATTCTGTGTAACCCCCACAATCCTGTGGGAATCCAGTGGGATGCAAACACTTTGAAAGAAGTTGCAAGAATTGCACGTGAGAACAATATAGTGGTAGTCAGCGATGAGATACACGGAGACTTGATGCTTGGAGGAAGACCACATATCCCATTCCTGTCGGTAAGTGAAGATGCCCGTAAAGTGGGTGTGATGTTGGGCGCTCCAAGTAAGACATTCAATATCCCCGGCATGGTAAGTTCATGGTGTATAATAAAGAATCCCGAACTCCGTGACCGCTTTTTCCATTGGCTTGATACCAATGAATTTAATGCGCCCACATTTACGGCCACAATAGCAACCGAGGCTGCCTACAACAACGGCGAGGCGTGGCTTAACGAGGCTCTTGAATATATTAGCGGTAATATAGAATTTACCCGTAATTATCTTGCCGAGAAGTTGCCTGCCATAGGAATGGTAACTCCAGAAGCCTCGTTCCTTGTGTGGCTTGATTGTCGTGGTTTAGGTTTGGATCAGGATCAGTTGGTCAAACTGTTTATCAATCGTGCCCATCTGGCACTGAACGATGGCTCTATGTTTGGCAATGAGGGGCGTGGCTACATGAGATTGAATGTAGCATGTCCACGCTCGGTATTGACCATGGCTCTTGACCATTTACACGAAGCGTTGTCACCTGTTATCAACAAATAAATTTGATTTATTATATGGATGCTCTTGTCAGTTATGTCGCTCAAGAAGTTGGGCGTGGTGCTCCGGCTGAGGTGATGCTACCGCAATCCAAGAGCATAAGTAACAGGTTGTTGATTCTGAATAGTATCGCCGGTGGTAAACCGTTGCATAGGCAGGTCGTAGCAGAGTGTGACGATACCGAAGCAATGTTGAATGCACTTGATTCGGGAAATGTAGGCCATATCAACATAGGTGCAGCAGGTACCGCAATGAGATTTCTAACGGCCTATTATGCAGCTTTGCCCGGCAGTGATATAGTTCTTGACGGTAGTGAACGAATGCGTCAGCGTCCGATTTCACTGTTGGTTGATGCCCTTCGGCTCATCGGGGCTGAGATCGAGTATCAGCATGAGGAAGGCTTTCCTCCTCTTCATATCTTGGGCCGCAGGCTTGAAGGTGGCTGCATAGAACTTGATGCCGGAGTGAGTTCGCAGTATACCTCGGCATTGCTTATGATATCTCCTGTCACAACACTTGGCTTGGAGTTGACCCTAAAAGGAAAGGTTGTTTCACTCCCTTATATACAGATGACGCTTGAGATGATGAAGTCGTTTGGAGTTGATCACCTTGAGACTCATCCCGATGAATCGGAGTTTTCAATAAAGATAGAACCGTGTTCATATAAAGTGCCGGTTATACCTTACAAAGTAGAGGGTGACTGGTCGGGGGCTTCCTATTGGTATGAGATTGCAGCATTGACCGGCCAAAGCTTTAAACTTAAGCATCTGCAACAATATTCGTTGCAAGGCGATTCTTGTATAGTTGAGTTGTTCTCGAGGCTTGGTATTGAATCGGAGCAGGAGCGTGATGGCATTTTGATAAAACCGGCTGTTTATTCTTATTCAACCGATTTATATAAAGCAAATCTTGTGAAATCTCCCGATTTGGCCCAAACGGTTATTGCTACATGTTGTGGTATCGGCCGTCCATTTTATATTACCGGCTTGGAGACATTACGTATCAAAGAGACCGATAGGCTGTCGGCAATGAAAAGTGAGTTGCAACGTCTTGGCTATAATGTAAAGATTGTTGGCGATGACACGATGGAGTGGGATGGAACTTACCTTTCTGTTGATGTCGATACTCCTCTGATAGCCACTTATAAGGATCACCGCATGGCGATGGCACTTGCGCCATTAGCATCGAAGCTAAGCCGACTGAGAATCGAAAACTCGACCGTAGTGAGTAAATCATATCCCGATTATTGGGAACATTTATCGATGGCCGGATTCAAGGTGGATTTTGTATGATTGTATCGGCTATACTTGTAGGAATATTATTGGTAGTAGGAACGGTGCTGTATATTCACCACCGGTTTACTGACGATGGTGATGAAAGTGACGTGACTACCGTTGAATCCAAAACTGTGCAATCGGAGCAAGAGTGTTGTGGATTGCACATTACATGTGAAAAAGACTCGCTTGTAGCCGGAATAGATAAAGATCTGCTTTACTATGACGATGAGGAACTCGACCGCTTCATAGGGCGGGAGGAGTCGGATTATAACGCAGCCGAGATTGAAGAGTTTCGTGAGGTGCTATTGACTCTGCGACCGGAGGATATCGCCGGCTGGGCACGAAGCGTAGCGGTGCGCCAAATAACGTTGCCGGTAGAGGTGCGTGATGAACTGTTTATGATAGTGTCAGAAGCAAGGGAGAGTAACAAAGGGTAGAATAATGGAACTGTTTCAATATACATTTTTTCAAAATGCGATGCTTGCGGTAGTCATACTCAGCATCGCTTCAGCCATAATAGGAACTTACATAATAACCCGTAGATTGGTTGCAATCTCGGGCGGTATTACCCACGCCGGCTTTGGCGGACTCGGGTTGGGCTATTTCTTAGGTTATAATCCCGTGGTTATGGCAGCTTTGTTTGCCATAGGATCATCGGTAGGTGTTGAGTGGATGTCGGCCAGGCACCGTGTCAGAGAAGATTCGGCCATTGCAGTAGTGTGGTCAATAGGAATGGCTATAGGTGTGATATTTGTATTTTTAACACCGGGATATGTACCCGAACTGAACTCATTCCTTTTTGGCAATATACTTACAATAACGCGAGACGATTTAATATCGTTTGGTGTATATACACTTGTTTTGATTTTATTCTTCGTGAACTATTACAAGAAGATAATAATATGTGCTTTCGATCGTGACTTTGCCAAAGTGTCGGGATTGCCAGTGAAGTTTATCAATTACACAATGACTGTGCTTGTGGCTGTATGTATTGTGTTGACAATACGGCTTGTAGGTATAATGCTGCTGATGTCGATGTTCTCATTGCCCCAGATGACTGCCGAGATATATTGTCATAAGTTCAAAACATTGGTGTTCATGTCGGTAGGAATCTCCATTGTAGCTTGTGTAGGAGGACTTATGTTATCGACCCTTGGCGATGTGCCATGTTCTGCGATCATAGTGTCGCTTATGGCCGGCTTGTTTGTCATAGGGCGGCTTATAAAGCCTTTGGCCCGGAAGTTTATACTTGATAGTAGACAATCATCCCCGAGATGAAATTAACTAAACGTAAAATATTGTTGGCGATTATCCTGCTGTTGCTGGTAATAGTAATATCTGTTGCCGGGAGATGGGGTTATCGTAGATATTTTTCAGCAGCAATAGAGCCTTCAAGAATAGAATATCCTGAGCGAGGACTCGATTTGTCGAGTCACAATGGAAAAATCAATTTCAAAGCTATAAAAGAAGCTGGTTATAGCTTTGTGATATTGAAAGCTTCAGAAGGTACATCGTTTATCGATAAGAGTTTCCGCGATAATATAATTCTTGCGCGTGAGGCTGGATTGAAAGTCGGTGTATACCATTTCTTCAGGTTTGACTGTGACGGGCGATTGCAGGCAAATCATTTTCTGAATACGATACGTGGTTATGAATTTGATTTTCCGTTGGTACTTGATATTGAGGAATCGGGAAATCCATCGGGACATGACAGAGAAGATATCATAAAGTCGATTCAAGATGCATTGGAGCATGTACAACTGCACGATTATAACGTAATGATCTATACCAACAAAAGTGGATATAGAAAGTTGATTGAGTCAAACTTTCCCGATTATAAGCTATGGATTTGCTCGTTCAGTGATCCCCCCGGTCCCGATAAATGGTATTTATGGCAATACACACACCGCGGGTCGGTACCAGGTGTTAAAGGTCCGGTCGATATCAACATACTGAATACCGACAGCAACTAAGATGAATTGGGGTGATACAAAAGGACAAAAGCGACAAAAGCGACAAAATGAACAAAAAAGTATTTTGATCTTGCGATACGATAGATCAG
>CANOKG010000194.1 GCA_947566655.1 uncultured Muribaculaceae bacterium
GTTCTTGTTGCCACTAACTGTGGCAACAAGAATGTGCAACAGCATAATACGGAACCGATATCCAATGAATGGTCGGCCGATAGCGCGGATACTTTACAAAGAGTTGTTACTGAGTTTGATTCGGTTGAAAATTCTCGCTTGCTCGATTCACTTGCGGTCGCGAAAGCCGATTCAATAGAATTGGCTGAATTTTGGGAACATGTAGGTCGTATACGTGCAGAGTTTAATGACTCAACCATAATATATTCGTTAATTCACCTCTGTGAGTCAGACTCATTTGTAAATACAACTAAAGTCACAGCCGAAGATTTTGCGCTTATTTATAGCTTTGAAGTTATTTCAGCGTTTCATCAAGATTTATGTGAATGGATTTATGATCTGGAAGGTAAATTAATATCGGAACGACCTGTTATTGCTGATGGTATTGTTCATTTTTTGAAGATCATATATAAATATGACGAGGCATTGTCTACAGAACTCAGGGATTCGTTTTTACATGCAATATGCTGGTCTGCGGGATTCTATTTTGACGATAAAGACCCAAAATTTCGAGGCAGTCAGGAGGGGTACGATTATATCTTCTATAGAATTCCTGAATCATTTATGGCCTTGTATGATTTACCGCGTGAGCGTGAAATAATTATAGATAATATCATGTCTAATCTTAGTGTTTATCCCGATTCAATAAAATGGACCGATACACGTATATAATACTACGAATTAGTCTTTGATGTAAAACTATAGTCATGAAAAAACTTTGTATAATTACACTTTGCTTTGTAGCAGTTCTTGTTGCCACTAACTGTGGCAACAAGAATGTGCAACAGCCTATCGCTACTGTTCCGATTGAACAGATCAACAACGAGACGGTTGAAATAGTAACAGATTCAGTTACGGAGAGAATTCCGACCATAATTGAATACCCCACTTATCTTGAAATCGACGGTATTTATTATGATAAACACTTCTTTGAAGAGAGTATCAGAGATACTGTTATTGATGGATGCCATATGAAGTATGGGCTAAAGGCTTCTTCCAATATCAAAGATATGATATATCAAGAGAGTCACTATGCAAATGGGGAAACTGAAATATTCAGGGGATATGGATCAATTGGGTTTATCTACCGAAAAAGTCCTGAATACAATGATTCCACCTATATTTATATCGAAGATCTGAGGCCTTACATGATGGATATAGATCAAAAAAGAACTGATTATAGAATCACTTCAGTAGACCTGGACTCGGTAAATGGTGATACATTAGTGTTCAGGATAATAACATGTCAATTCGATACCGACTGCGGTTACATCTATCTACTTTACAAGATGGGAGAACGAGACTCTTTGGTACTTACCTACGATGTTCTATGGCACGAGGAAGAAAATGATACAACTGCCGAACGTCTTGAAAATTGGTGGTAACTATCGACTTGTTTTCGGAATACCGTGACGGAGAGTATGACTTCGAAGCGCGCCGCCTGGCCCCCGACAACCTCAGTTTCAACCGTCCCGACCCCAAAGCCGCCGACACCCCATGGCTGAGCCCCTACCTATACTGTGCAGCCAACCCGATAATGTACATAGACCCCACCGGTGAAAAGATAGTAATACCAGACAGTGCACCACAACAATTCAAAGATACATATAACGAGGCCCGTGCAATAATGAAAGAAAAAGGAATAGATAACATAATGGCTGAACTTGATAAACTGGATGAGATTATAACAGTATCTCCTTACAATGGAGAACCGCGAGAACAACGTTTAAATACTCATTTTGATCCATCAGATGATACAATATATTGGGATCCTACAGAAGCTTTGCTTTATCCAAAATCGATTCTTACTCCAATTCAATTACTTTTGCATGAAGGAGATCATGCCCTTCAAAAACATGTAAATCCTGAACAGCAAAAAAAGGATGCTAATAAAGATGATATTAATTATGGTAATATTGAAGAAAAACGTGTTATAACTGGTTCGGAAACCGAAATTGCAAGAAAATTAGGTAGTATATCTGAAGGTGAACAATCTCGTTATAATCATGAAGGAACTTTAATTAGAGTTGCCCGATTGTGGGAAACATTGGACTATTATTTAGATAACATAGACGCAGCTTGTTGTAAGTAAAAACGCAATTATTATGAAAAGTCGTTATATATTGACTCTTATCAGTTCTTTTATACTCAATGTAAAAGTTTCGGCTACCAATATAACAGAAGCCGACAGTGTAATGCCGCCCAATACATTTAAATCAATGGTATTAAATGACTCGCATAAGTGCCCTATAAAAATAGCCGTATACTTTGTTAAACAAAATGATTTTCGTATGGAACTAAGTGGACGTTATTTAGGAGGTTATTATAGTCGTCTTTATAATGGAGAGAAAGTGAATATGAATGAGTATCCACATATTATCATTACAGACAGTGTTGAGATCAAGTGTTTAATGGAAGAATTCTACAATATGCCATTGATGCAGAAAAAGCTTCCAGAAAAACAGGTGCTCAGAGGTTCTCTTGAAGTAGTTGGATGGCGAACAAACGTATACATTAGAAAAACAAGTGTAATACATCGATTGGTAATTCTGTATTTTCATAATGAACAACCTGTCGTCTTAGTCAATAGTGCCAATGTATTCTATTATAATGATTATGATTTTGATGGCAATAATATGAAAATATATCAACAGCTGACCCCAAATAATTGAATTGATCATAACTAATTGTATTTATGAATATAATAAAAATAATAAAACGTCTATTACTAATTTTTATGCTTATATTGCTTCCTCATGTAATTTCAGCAAGGAGCGATGCAACCGATAATGATTCAATTTACTGTTTTGTATTAAAGGATATATACCAGAATTTAAATCTAAGCAGATCTCAATTAATAACGAAATTAGACAGCATAGTTCAAGTAAAGATCATTCCTGCCCTCAAAATTGATCCGATATTGAATAATCTCGAGTTTATCAGAGATTTGGATTGCAGCGCAAAAGAGTTCGCCTTAGACTGGGCTTTTGAGAATGACTCAACTCTTTATTTTAAGAGTGAAAGCAGGCCTGTCAGAGCGTTACTTATTAGATATCGTGCTTTTAAGCCAGGAGAATCTAAGCATAAAAATATAGCTGCACACATAATATCAATATCATGGGTAACCGATCAAACCATAGACATTGAGTCTGAAGAGTATCGACTAAGTCCTGAGTTGAATGAATTGTTGTTTGGAGACAATTAATAGAACGATCTAACAATGAAGATAAGATGACCGCATTTGATGAAGCGAACCGACTGGCAACCAGAGTTTACGTTGGACCTTTTGAATTGGCTGAACAAGACAGCTCTGACAAGCCAACTACATTAACGGTAACTGATGACCTGAAAAAACCTGTTACATTCAGTGGTGATCGCGAAAGATTGCTGATAGTGGGATCTATAGCGCTAAAAGAGGTCACTGTCGTAGGGAAAAAGCCACCGGTCAAAATACAGCTGATAAAAATGCCCGAACCAAGTGTTCCTACTCCTGAAATAATACAATAATCAAATTAATGCTATATGCAGAAACTATTTTACATTATACTTTGCTTTGTTGCAGTTCTTGTTGCCACTAACTGTGGCAACAAGAATGTGCAACAGCATAATACGGAACCGATATCCAATGAATGGTCGGCCGATAGCGCGGATACTTTACAAAGAGTTGTTACTGAGTTTGATTCGGTTGAAAATTCTCGCTTGCTCGATTCACTTGCGGTCGCGAAAGCCGATTCAATAGAATTGGCTGAATTTTGGGAACATGTAGGTCGTATACGTGCAGAGTTTAATGACTCAACCATAATATATTCGTTAATTCACCTCTGTGAGTCAGACTCATTTGTAAATACAACTAAAGTCACAGCCGAAGATTTTGCGCTTATTTATAGCTTTGAAGTTATTTCAGCGTTTCATCAAGATTTATGTGAATGGATTTATGATCTGGAAGGTAAATTAATATCGGAACGACCTGTTATTGCTGATGGTATTGTTCATTTTTTGAAGATCATATATAAATATGACGAGGCATTGTCTACAGAACTCAGGGATTCGTTTTTACATGCAATATGCTGGTCTGCGGGATTCTATTTTGACGATAAAGACCCAAAATTTCGAGGCAGTCAGGAGGGGTACGATTATATCTTCTATAGAATTCCTGAATCATTTATGGCCTTGTATGATTTACCGCGTGAGCGTGAAATAATTATAGATAATATCATGTCTAATCTTAGTGTTTATCCCGATTCAATAAAATGGACCGATACACGTATATAATACTACGAATTAGTCTTTGATGTAAAACTATAGTCATGAAAAAACTTTGTATAATTACACTTTGCTTTGTAGCAGTTCTTGTTGCCACTAACTGTGGCAACAAGAATGTGCAACAGCCTATCGCTACTGTTC
>CANOKG010000195.1 GCA_947566655.1 uncultured Muribaculaceae bacterium
GCGAAATACCATCGGCCGACAGCTTCACGCCATCGGGTGGTGGGTTTCCAGTTCCGTATAGACGGAGCTGAAATAGAGAGCGTTTACTCGCGCTTGTTTCTTGTCAGTCTGAAACTTCGCAACTTTCAATATCAAGGCAAGAACAGAGCAACAGTAGATGTCTGGGTACGTTGTATCTCGCTGTATGCCAAGTATGCAGCGCTATATAACGGCGTGGGCTTCTGTGTTGTTCGTTCTCCTTGATCGGGCAATGCGAAGGCCCCAGACTGAAGAGCGAGCAGCGTGTGCAGACTTCCACGCTTTTTTTATCTTCGCCCGTCGAAGGGGAGTCCGACGGCACATTATCCTCCCCTGCCCATGAAACCCATAGGAGAGCTTATCAAGGAAGAGCTCAAATCGCAGGAGCGCTCCATAACCTGGTTCGCCCGCAAACTTTGCATCGACCGATCAAACGTATATCGCCTTTTCCAGAAGAACAGCGTTGATACCGATTTGCTCACGCGCATTTCGCTTGTCCTGAACAGGGATTTTTTCGCCGTGCTCACACAGGCCCTTGAAGAAAGGCGCAATTCGCAGCGATAATGCGGCAATACCGCTACATTGAAACTCTTATCATTCACCGCATTACACGTACCTTTGTGGTGCTGTATTTTGCGGTGTAGAATATCTCTCCCGTCCGATACCAATCATAGAGAATCCACATTAATTAATTTAACAAGCTATTTTATGAACAAAGGTTTCTTGAAAATCGCACTCCTTTCTGCTGTGTGTGTTTCGACGCCGTTGTCGTTCACTTCTTGTAAAGACTACGACGACGATATCGTTGAAATCAACACCACAACAGATGGACTGACCAAACAACTCGCCGACCTGCAGACAGCACTCGAAGCTGCTAAGTCGGCTGCCAGTGCAGCTCAGGATGCAGCTCAGCGCGCTCTCGAGGAAGGCCAGCAGGCTGCTGCTGCTGCCGAACTCGCCAAGCAGGCTGCCGCCACAGCTAAGGCTGAGGCCATCGAAGCTGTTATGAATGAGCTTAAGCCCCTCATCAACAGCGCAACTGCTGCTAACGAAGAAAATGCTAAGAAAATAGCAGAACTCGCAGGCAAAATCGAAGGTATCGAACAAGGTCTGAGCAACATCGACCTTACCGATATCAACAAACAAATCGGCGACCAGGCTGACGCTATTGCTGCCATCAATACTCAGCTCACCGCCATCAATACCCAGATCACCGCTCTTGAAAAATTCAAGACCGACCTCACCGCTCAGCTCAGCGGTTATGAGGACCTCAAGAACAAGGTTGCTCAGATCGACGGTATTGTATCCGACCTCAACGATCTCAAGGGTGAAGTTAACACTCTTAAGACCAAAATCGAAACTCTTGAAGGTACTGTAGGTTCTCACACAACTGAAATCAACACTATCAAGGGTCAGCTCGCAGGTGTTTCTACCGAAATCTCTCAGAGCGTTTCGAATGCAGTCAACACTATCGCCGGTACTCTTTCTCGCCGTCTTACTTCGGTGACTCTGATGCCCAGCCTTTATGTTGATGGTATCCCCACTATCGAGTTCCTTTCCGCTAAGTACGTGAAGAAAGAACTCAAGAACGGTGTATGGGTTCCCTCTACTGCAAAGAAGAACACCTTCATCATCACCAACAACACAACCGAAGCTGAATACCGTCTCAACCCCGGTACTCTCAAGGACGAAGATATCGACATCAACAAGATGGCATACGTAAGCCGTATCGCTACTTCGCGTGCCGGTGAAGTTGTCAACAATATCGTAACTGTTGCTTCTGCTTCTGTTGCTGACAATGGTGTCCTCAATGTGAAACTCGGCAAGGGCAATACCGAATCTCTCAATCTTGACAAAGATCAGATTTACACTGTATCGCTCAAAGTTCCCGTAGCTGCCAAGCACCTCTTCACAGAAAACGGTGAAACTGAAGCTGCTGTTTACTCTGAATTCACCCGTCTTGCTGAAACATATTTCCAGCCTGAACTCGCTTTCATCGCCGGCAAATATATCGGCAACAAGAGCCACCTCTGCGACTCTGCCGAAGTTTATGCATCGGCTGCTGGTGAGATGATCTCCAAGAACTATGTGTACAACAAGTCGCACGACCTGTATGAGCTCGTAGAAGGTTGCGCACTGTTCGAGAACCCCACTACTCACAAGGCTCTTACCCGTGCTCAGCTCCAGGCTTACGGCATGGACATCAAGTTCCACGTTGCTAAGGCTGCTTATGAGCCCACTTCTACCGACAAGACCAACCAGCAGGCATATGTAAAACTGTCTGGCGAGAACAACTCTGTTCTTACTCCTATCACTTCGTCGGGTCAGGAAGGCAATCAGACCATCGTTGGCCGTCAGCCCATTATCGCTGCTACTCTTGTCGACGTTACCAACAGCAACGTAATCGAACAGAAGTACTTCAAGGTGTTCTTCACACCTGTTGAAATGGAAGACGTTAAGATCGATTGGCTTGACATCACTACTATCGGCAAGCCTTGCGAAGGTGCAAGCTACAACTTCGGTTGGAAGGATATGGCAGAACGCATCCTCGAAAAGCTCAACGAAGGCGCCGGTATGTCGAAGGAAGAATTCACCAAGATCTATGGTGCTACCACTCCCACCGTTGCTCCTGCAAACGATAACAATGGTACACTCACTCCTAACTTGGTAGCAAGCAACCTCGACGCTTCTACTCCTGTGATGACTTGGACCGTTACCAAGGAACAGCTCGGTAAACTCAAAGTTGGCGAAAACACAACTACATTCGCTAAGACTGTTACCTTCACCGACGCAACCGGTCTCCATCCCAATGTAATCGTAAATCTCAAGTGGACTGTTAAGACTACTGTTTCTCCTGTTGCCCTCGGCAAGACCGATGACCTCAAGTGGAACAACAACACCATGAAGGTTTACCCCGTGCCCATGCAGCTCCCCTACGACCACAAGCAGAAGGCTAAATACAACACCAACATCCTTGAAGGTCGTCTCAAACCCTACACCACCGGTATGCTCGCTTGCGGTTACTATGATATCGACTTTGCCGCTACTGGCAACCCCGTATATCCCGGCAAGCTCACATTCCCGCAGGGCTACAGCCACTGGAGCTTCACTGCTGCTAACCAGGAGAACCTCGACGCTGTATACTACACTATCGCCAACACTAACGAAGATGGCAAGAAGCTCGTTTCGAACGGCGGTATTGTTAAGGTAGACTGGTCGAACGACATCAACGGTCTCTATGATAACCGCTACGTCTTCGGTACAATCAACCTCCAGATCGTTCGCATTCTCACTCTCAACACTGTAACCTCGCAGTCGATCACCGACAACTCGCACTCGCAGACTATCAACATCGCTAAGGCTTACTCGCTCACCGATGCATTTGGTAACCTCGTAGCTGCTGAGCCCACCGCAGAAGAACCCTATGCTGCTGACTACTACGAATACTATGGCGTACAGACTGCAACATTCGGTAGCGACATCAAGGTTGCTGACGACGCAGAAGGCAAAGTAAACCTTCGCACTCTTGCTTCGCTCAACATGACCGCTGACGTTGACAACGTATCTGGTGAACTCAAGTTCCAGAACAACGGTGCTCCTCTCCAGGCTAATGCTTACCTCATCGTTCCTGTTAAGGTAACTCACCTCTGGGGTGTTCTCGAAGGCCACATCGCAGTGCCTTTGAACAAGAGCAACGCTCCTCTCAATGCCCCCCGCAACTAATTGATATAACATTCGATTAGAAATAATCCCGGCCGGGAGCCTCTCAAAGGCTCCCGGTCTTTTTTACATACTGCCGTGATCACGACGGTATTTTTTTTATGTACCATTACGTCGCCTCTCCGAGGCTGTCGTTTTAGTGTATTGGGGCTGTCCCCGGGTTGCGCCCGGGGTTAGGGACGATGTCGTGGCTCCGCCACTCTGTCGGTGCGGTGGTTGTGGCACCGCTATGCGGCGCGGGGTGGTTGGGTGGCGTTGGGTACCATAGCTGCGGCCGCTATGCGGCCTGGGTGTGCTGGCTGCTTTTCTTTGGGCACCACTATGTCGCCTCTCCGAGGCTATGTTAGGGGGGGAGTGGCTGTCCCCGGGTTGCGCCCGGGGTTAGGGACGATGTCGTGGCTCCGCCACTCTGTCGGTGCTGTGGTTGTGGCACCGCTATGCGGCGCGGGGTTGTTGGGTGTTGTTGGATACCATAGCTGCGGCCCGCTCTGCGGCCCTTGCAATGGCCTACTAATGTGTGGCCGCTACGCGGCCTGGGTGTGTTGCGTGTGCCATGGGTGACTGATCTGATGGTGGCTTGTGTGTGGGCCGCGTGGCGGCCACAGAATAGTAGGCCACAGCAAGCGCGCCGTAGGTGTGCGCAGCTGTGGTTTATCATGGGTCCAATTGATGTGCGCCCCATCGGGGTGCAACATCATTC
>CANOKG010000196.1 GCA_947566655.1 uncultured Muribaculaceae bacterium
GTCCTACGTTGGGCGGAAATACCGAGGAGATTTTGACATCGCTGGGATACACCGCTCAGGAGCAGGCCGAAATGAAGGCTAATGGTACAACAGCTCCGATGCCAAAACCTGCTTCGGTTCCTACACAGCCCGCTTCAAAGTAACTAATTCCTAAATATAAATATAACTATGTCAAACACTATTAATAATACTCCTTCAGCCGAGCCGGCAGCTCCAAAATTCCCCGACCAGGTCACCGGAATGTATATTCTGGCTCAAGCCTTGAAACGTCTGGGTATAGATACGGTTTATGGTTTGGTTGGTATTCCGGTAACCGAGAGTGCTTATGCTATGCAAAAGCTGGGAATGAAGTTCGTGGGGTTCAGGCATGAACAACAGGCCGGTATGGCGGCTGCCACCCACGGTTTTCTGACGAAGACTCCCGGTGTGTTGCTCACAGTGTCATCGCTCGGATTTATGAACGGCCTGACGGCTACAGCCAATGCGACTGTCAACTGCTACCCGATGATTCAGATTTCGGGCGCCAGTGACCCTGATATGGTCGATATGGATATGGGAACCTACGAACAGCTCGATCAGTTGAATACAGCACGTCCGTTGGTAAAAGCAGCGTTCAGATGTTACCATGCCAAGGATATTCCTCAGGCCGTGGCGCGTGCATATCGTGCTGCCGTAAGTGGACGTCCGGGTGGTGTTTATATCGATATGACGACACCTGCTTTGGGCGAGGTTATGAATGCTGCCGATGCCGAGAAGTTGTTCTATCAACCGGTTGATCCATACTCTCCCGTTGCTCCTAATGCCGATGCTGTGGCTCGCGCAGTTGATATAATTTCTAAAGCTAAACGTCCGGCTGTCCTGCTTGGAAAAGGTGCGGCCTATGCCCAAGTCGATGATCGAATCAAAACTCTTGTCGAGAAGTTTAAGATTCCTTATCTGTCGATGTCGATGGCCAAGGGATTGATGCCTGACGAAGGTGAGCTCAGCGCGTTGGCTTGCCGCTCGACAGTAATGGAGCAGGCCGATGTAACGATAGTGATAGGAGCCCGACTTAACTGGATGCTTTCGTTTGGACGGGGTAAGTGGAATCCTGATATGAAGTTTGTGCAACTTGATGTGGAGCCTCGTGAAATGGACCGCAATGTACCTGTTGCTGCTCCGGTGGTAGGCGACATGGGGCTTTCGCTTGATGCTATTATTGAGGGATTGTCAAAGAGCGGAATGCAGATTGATCCACAATGGGTTCCGGCTTTGCAAACCGAGACAAAATCTAAAAATTCCAAGTTTGCAGCACGTCTGCAAGCTGCATCATCGGCGATGCCTATGAATCATTGGACTGCGCTTGCTGCAATTAAACCGGTGCTTGATGTGAACCCTGATGTGATACTTGTCAATGAAGGTGCCAATACGCTTGATGATACCCGAGACACTATCACGCAGTCGCTGCCCCGCCACCGTGTTGACTGTGCTTCGTGGGCAATCATGGGAATGGGAATGGGCTCGACGATTGGAGCTGCTGTTGCTACAGGCAAGAGTGTGGTCGCTATTGAGGGTGATTCGGCTTTCGGCTTTTCGGGAATGGACTTCTCGACAATATGCCGATTTAATCTGCCTTGCACGGTTGTGATCTTCAATAATGGAGGTATCTACAATGGTGTCGGTGTCAATCCTGGTGGCGGTACTGATCCGGCACCAACCACTCTTGATATTCATGCTCGCTATGATAAATTGGGCGAGGCTTTCGGTGCTCAGACCTACTATGTTACAACTCCTGCCGAGTTGACTCAGGCTTTGACCGAGGCAATAGCTTCCAGGAAGCCATCGTTGATTGACGTTCAATTGGGAGCCGACTCGGGTAAAGAAAGTGGACATATAGGATATTTGAATCCTACACCGCTTATTGATTACACTGTATAACGCACACGTGTAGCCGGCGGTGACTCCATATAATTCACCCTGAACCGCAGCTTGTACTCTCATAGAGAGGACAAGCCTGCGATTCTATTATTCAACTATTTAAATCCTGTAATTATGGATATTTCTCATGTAATCCTATATGCCATTGTTCCTATCATCGTTGTGATGTTGGCTGGCTATATTTCGGGTAAACGAGGTGTTTTTTCGGGCGATGATGCAAAAAAATTCAACAAGGTAGTGCTTGACTATGCATTACCGGCAGCCTTGTTTGTTTCTATTGTTCAGGCTACTCGTGAAGATCTTGTTAAAGACATCAAGCTTACCGTAATTTCAACGGTTGGTATCATGGCGTGTTTCATGCTTGTGTACTTCGTTTTCAAATGTTTTAAGAAAAATACGGGTGCTGATGCTGCAGTGAGTGCGCTTATCAGCGGATCGCCTACTATCGGTTTCCTTGGATTTGCCGTGCTGGAGCCTATCTTTGGAACTTCTCCATCAGTAGCTCTCGTCGTGGCTATTGTGGGTATTGTAGTAAATGCTATCGGGATTCCTGTAGGTTTGTCTCTGATGAATGCATCGCTTGAAAAGCAGGCTCCGGCGTCAGGTAAGAGGGAGAGTGCGTGGAAACCTGTTCTTCATGCATTGGCTCAACCGGTGGCGTGGGCTCCTATTCTGGCGGTTTTGCTGGTTGTGTGTGGTTTGAAATGGCCGGCCTACCTTAGTCCGTCGTTTGACCTTATAGCCAAGGCTAATGCTTCGATGGCTGTTTTTTCGGCCGGTATTACTCTCGCTGCTATTACAATAACCATCAATTGGCAAGCAATTCTGGGTTCGATAATGAAGATGGTTTTGATGCCTGCGGTAGTTCTTGTTCTTGGCCTTGTGTTTAAAATGGATCCACTTAACCTTAAGATGCTTGTTGTAGCTGCTGCATTGCCACCTGCATTTTCAGGTATTATTATTGCCGATGAATATAACACCTATGTTGCGACAGGAACGTCATCGCTGACTCTGTCGGTTGTGCTCTTTATCGGTTTCTGTCCGTTGTGGATTTGGCTTACTGAAATGGCAATCAATTGCCATATGTTCGGTTTCTAAAGCAGTACATTGTGGATGTTGATTAGATCACGAAATTTGTGATATTTCAACAAGCGTGCCATGACTCTTGGGTTCTGGCGCGCTTGTTGTGTTGTAATGCTTGTCTGTTTTTGAAATTGAGATAGCATTTACAGTCTGCATCTTTCCCCGAAACTTTACTCGAATAAAAAAAGAAATAGATTTCGGAAATATTTGGAAATTAGAAAATTAAGTTGTAATTTTGCATCGAATTTAAGCCCGCATAGTGCCGTTCTCGATTTAACTGTTTGAAAGTTAAAGCGTTAGGCGGTGCTTGTGATGTGCATAAATAGTATTGAAAATACATTAGAAGAGAACAATAAATTTAGTAACAAAACCAAAAACTAAGATGCCAACTATTCAGCAATTAGTAAGAAAAGGACGTGTAGCTCTTGAGGACAAGAGTAAATCGCCTGCACTCGATAGCTGCCCTCAGCGTCGTGGTGTTTGTGTGCGCGTTTACACTACCACCCCCAAGAAGCCTAACTCGGCTATGCGTAAGGTAGCCCGTGTAAGATTGACTAACGGTAAGGAGGTTAACTCCTACATTCCCGGAGAGGGTCACAACCTCCAGGAGCACTCGATTGTGCTCGTTCGAGGTGGTCGTGTGAAAGATCTTCCCGGTGTACGTTATCACATCGTGCGCGGTACTCTTGATACCAGCGGTGTTAAGGATCGTACACAGCGTCGCTCTAAGTACGGAGCTAAACGTCCTAAGGCCGGTGCCGCCAAGAAGTAATCCTGTATCTTCGTTGTAAGAGTGATGGAGACTGATGGCCTCCGCGCTTGAAGAGGGTCAAGGGTGAAGTAACTAAACAGCACCACGAGATAAATTAATTTTAAACTCGTTTTTGACAAAGTTGAGCTGCCAACGGTTGAGTAAATCAGGGTTAGAGTACCCGGTTGAAGTAAGACACCAGCCAAGCATGACAAAAACACAACAAGAAAACTCACAATGAGAAAAGCTAAACCAAAGAAAAGGGTCGTTTTACCCGATCCTATCTTTAATGACGTGAAAGTGTCAAAGTTTGTCAATCATCTTATGTATGATGGCAAAAAGAACACTGCCTACACCATCTTCTACTCGGCACTCGAGGCTGCGAAAGCTAAAATGCCTAATGAAGAGAAATCGGCTCTCGAGATCTGGAAGAAGGCTCTTGAGAACATCACTCCCCAAGTTGAGGTTAAATCACGTCGCGTAGGTGGCGCAACCTTCCAGGTCCCTACCGAAATTCGTCCCGACCGTAAGGAGTCGATATCAATGAAAAATCTTATTCTCTATGCCCGCAAACGCGGCGGTAAAACCATGAGTGAGAAGCTCGCGGCTGAGATCGTTGATGCTTTCAATGATCAAGGTGGCGCTTTCAAGCGTAAGGAGGATATGCACAAGATGGCCG
>CANOKG010000197.1 GCA_947566655.1 uncultured Muribaculaceae bacterium
TGCGCACTCGAACAGTCTTAGAGAATTCACCGGGTCGACCCAGCGGATTATAGGTAACTTTTATGACTCCCGACTCTCCCGGCTTCACGGGTTGCTTCGGGAACTCAGGATGAGTGCAACCACAACTTGCATTGGCCGATATGATCACGAGTGGCTCATCACCGGTATTGGTGAATCGGAATTCACACGAAACTGGGCCTCCGTCTTCATTAATAGTACCGAAGTCGTAGGATTTAGTATCGATGTTTATAACCGGTTTTCCGGCAAACAGCGCCGTAGCACCAATAAAAAGAGCAACGGCCGATGATATTAACTTTTTATACATATAGTTCAGTAACAATTGTATAATTAAAACAATCCCCCTGGGGGGATTGTTCATAAAACCATTAATAAATTAACAGTTAGAGTTTTGCACGAATTGCCTCGGTTTCTTTTTCATAGCCGGGCTTAGCAAGGAGTGCAAACATATTACGTTTATAGTCCTCGACACCTGGTTGATTGAACGGGTTAACGCCAAGTATATATCCACTTATACCGCAAGCCTTCTCAAAGAAATAAATAAGTTCACCAAGACACTGCTCGTTGAGTGCATCAATAGTAATGTGAATATTAGGCACGCCTCCATCTACGTGAGCGATACGGGTTCCTAACTCGGCCATCTTGTTAACTTGGTCGACACGCTTTCCGGCAATGTAGTTCAATCCATCAAGATTTGCCTCATCGGTAGGGATGACAACTTCATGCTGCTGGTTGGCAACCGAAATTACAGTCTCATAGATACTGCGCTCACCATCCTGAATCCATTGCCCCATTGAATGAAGGTCGGTAGAATTATCAACAGCAGCTGGGAATATACCTTTATGTTCCTTACCTTCACTCTCGCCATAGAGCTGTTTCCACCACTCGGCCAAGAAATGGAGTTTGGGATTATAGTTAACAAGGATCTCTATTTTCTTACCTGCCTGATAGAGGGCGTTACGTGTCTGGGCATAGAGTTGGGCAAGATTATCGGCTCCAGCTTCGGCTGTAGCTTTCTCCATAGCTTTCGCTCCATTGATAAGAGCACGAATATCGAATCCGGCAACAGCGATAGGCAATAAGCCTACAGGAGTCAATACCGAGAATCGGCCACCTACATTGTCATCGATAACAAATGTCTTGTATCCCTCCTCGGTGGCGAGCTGGCGAAGTGCACCGCGCTTCGCATCGGTGATAGCCACGATGCGCTTTGATGCCTCGGCTTTGCCTAACTTAGCTTCGAGTTGTTCCTTAAGAAGGCGGAAAGCGATAGCCGGCTCCGTTGTAGTTCCAGATTTGGAAATTACGATAATGCCAAACTTTTTGTCGGCAAGATATTGCTGAAGTTCATAGAGATAATCCTCACCTATGTTCTGACCCGCAAAGAGAATAGGAGTCTTTGAACTGTCATTGATATATGGAGCGAACGAATTGCTGAGCGCCTCGATAACAGCCTTTGCACCTAAGTAGCTTCCACCAATGCCTATAGCAACCACCACATCACAGTCGCGCTGCAAAGCTGAAGCTGTATTGGCGATATCATCGATAAGGTTCTCTGAGATTTCGCCGGGAAGCTTTACCCAGCCGAGAAAATCATTTCCGGCACCGGTACCGTTGTTAAGATGGCCTATAGCCGTAGCTGCTGCCGGAGCAAAAGCGTCAACATCGGCACGATTGATAACGCCACCGAGAGCATTGTTAATGTTAAGTTGAATCTTCATGATTATAATTGTTTGTTAAATCGTTTTATGTTCCTGTTTTCCTGCGAGCATTCCGCAGGCCGCCATAATATCCTCACCACGCGAGGCCCTGATGGTAGCCGTGATGCCAAGATCGTTCAGGCGATCGCGAAAGCGTTCCATTGTTGGAGTAGTGGCAGGCCTGAGGTCACTGTCGGGAATTTGATGAAAACGAATAAGATTCACCCGGCAATCAAGGCCCTTGACAAGACGAGCCAAAGAATCGGCATGCCGAAGATCATCGTTCACCCCCTTCCACATTGTATACTCAAACGAAAGACGGCGTTGATGGGCAAAGTCATAACTGCGTAAAAGTTCAATGACCTCGACCGCCGGATAGGCAGCCTCAACAGGCATAAGTCGTCTGCGTTCGGCCGAGTATGGAGAGTGCAAGCTAATGGCTATGTGCACCTTAGTAACTTCGAGCAGTGTTTTAAGTTCCTTAAGCTTGCCTATTGAAGATACCGTGATGCGCTTCGGGCTCCAAGCCAATCCCCAGGTTGCAGTGAGAATCTCTATAGCCTGAAGCAACGCATCAAGATTGTCGAGTGGCTCGCCCATTCCCATAAATACTATATTCGTAAGATCAGCACTTTGGGGTATTGATAACACCTGATTTATTATGTCGCACGTTGATAGATTGCCATGAAAACCTTGGCGACCCGTCATACAGAAAGTGCACCCCATTCTACAACCGGCCTGAGAAGATACACATATAGTTGCACGGTCGCGATCGGGAATCATGACAGCCTCGATATCACGCTGTCCAACACCGTCAAACAGATACTTTGCAGTACCATCGGCCGATAGTGTTTCGAGTTTAGGATTCCGACGACCAACAGTGTATAACTTCTTCATAGCTGCGCGAGCTTTTAGCGACAGATCGGTCATCGAGTCGATATCAGTGACACGAGCTACATACAACCAACGAGCCATCTGCTTGGCAGCAAAAGGTTTAAGCCCAACCGACTCAGCGACAGAGCGAAGTTGTTGGAGCGTCATGCCCAATAACGGAGTAAGATTGTTATCCATAGTGTTGCAAAGATACGAATAAGTTGAGAGCAATGCCAAATTTATTTGAGCATTGCCGAACGTGAATATCTAAGGCGCAGCCAAAGATACGAATAAGCCGTGAGCAATGCCAAACGTAAGTAATGACCGTAAATTAATTTTTAAATCTTAGTTTTAAATTTTTAATTTATTTCTTACCTTTGCCGACAACTCTCTTATTATTAACCATTATTCCCCCTCAGTTTATTATGGAAAACGCCCCTAAACTTCCACCTTTACCACAGGAAACATTATCGTCCAACCAACCACGACATGGTCAAATGCGCGTAGGCATAAAGCTTCTCTTTATGGCATTGATTACGCTTGGATTGATGATACCCGATCTGATTATCTACAGCATGAGTGATGACCGCGAAGACACCCGACAGGAAACTATCGAGACAATAAACAGCTCGTGGAGCGGATCTCAACTCATATCGGGGCCGATATTGTCGTTACCTATGAACGTAAAAGGCAATTCACACGAAACAGTTGAGTTACTACCGGCAAAGCTTGATGTGGAAGCCTCTGTACAATCTAAGACTTTGACACGTGGCATCTATGAAGCGGCTGTATACACTGGCGAAGTTGCCATAAACGGCTATTTCAACTTCAACGAACTCGACAAGATTGCCATAAGCCGCGACAGCATACGCTATTCCGACATCACTGTAACTATCGGAATTGGCGATCTAAAGGGCCTTGAAACAGTCAGCGAACTCGAGATAGGCAATCAAAAGGTAGAACTAAACGGAGGCTCTAACCTTAACGTATACCGAAATATCGAAAAATACAGTTCGAGTAACCAGATATTTGTATCGACCGACGATGATGATTTTCGGGCCGTAAGATCGGCCTACGACCGTCGCGCCTACATAGGGGAATCTAACAACGGTTGCCTGCAGGGAACTGTATCACTAACCGACTGTACCGATTTGACCAATGTCCCATTCAAACTCACAATGAAAGTAAAAGGATCTCAGTCAATAGGTTTTGCACCGATAGGAAGAGAGAATATCATTTCGGTCAACGGTGATTGTGCATCACCATCGTTTGGCGGAATGTTTCTTCCAAGCGAACGAACGGTTAAAAATGATCATTTTGATGCCGTGTGGCGTTTAAACTCCAATAACCGTAACTACCCGCAGGCATTCACTACCATTGAATCAGAGTCTATTGCCAACAGCGCAGTTTTAGTGAGCATGCTCGTACCGGTCGACGGGTACAAGATGGTCGACCGTTCGCTAAAGTATGCATTCCTTGTCATAATGCTGACTTTCATCACAATACTCTTCTGCGAACTTGTATCGAAAACACCTTTGTTCATGTTCCAATACATGCTTATAGGCTTGGCGTTGATTCTGTTTTACTCTCTACTGTTATCCCTGGTAGAACACACATCATTTGGATTGAGCTATATTATCGCTGCAGTGATGACCATAGGCATGGTAGTAGCTTATGTTCAGGGTGTAATCAAGAAATCGAAAATGTCAATGCTTGTTGGCGGTGTCTTGGCAATAGTCTACGGATTCCTTTATATAGTAATGTGCATGGAGACCTACGCATTGTTGACAGGAAGCATCGGATTGTTCATTGCCTTGGGAATTGTAATGTATGTATC
>CANOKG010000198.1 GCA_947566655.1 uncultured Muribaculaceae bacterium
CTGCCGTGGGGTTATTTTGATTATCGAGGCAAGGCGTTTGTGTATATCAGAGACTACCAACAGAATGTCAGGTCGGTAGTTGACGCTGACGGAAAATTCGTGCAACAGACTGACTACTACCCCTACGGCATGCCGAAGGCCAACTCCAACGGACAGGGAGTGAACCGCTACAAATACAGCTCGAAGGAGTACGAAACCGAAAACGGCCTGAACCTCTACGACTTCGAAGCCCGCATGCACGACCCCGCCACATGCCTGTTCCGCACCACCGACACCAAAGCCGGAGACTACCCCTGGCTCAATCCCTATCTCTACTGCGCCGCTAACCCGATAGCCTACATTGACCCCACCGGCGAAGATATTTATTATCAGCTTGATTCGGGAGAAAGATTAAAAATTAATATATCAGATGACGGACAACTACGCTTTTATGATGAATACGATATTGCTGTTGACATCACCGATTATGATGATGGGTTTATTGATTTAATTTTTGACGATTTGACACAATTATTTTCATATTCCACTGGTCAAGACCTTATTAATAAAGCTATTAATTCTGCTGATGATTATTATATAAGCTATGGTACTGAAAATAAATTTATCGCCGAAACTAAAACGATATCTTATAATCCAGCCAAAGTAGAATCGGGTATACATTACGATAAATCTAATATTGGCTTTAGTAGATTTTGTCCATCTTTTATAATATTAGGGCATGAGTTTTCTCATTTGGAAGATGACATCGACTTTTTTTATAATACAGATATTTGGGGCATCATAAATGGTAACCCAATCTATATGTCAGAGATAAAAGCCTGTGTTATAGAAAACAGATTGCGATCAGAATCCAAACTTGTTCCCCGCAGATTGTCTTATTCAGTAATTAAGACTGGTAATAAGTTTTACCCTGATTTTTCAACATTAATTCCAAACGATTATTAATATGAAGTATCTTAATTTATGTAAGATTTGTTTGTTGGTTACTGTGCTTCTGACTTTTATGTCATTTGATATACATAAGCACGCTCTTCGCAAACGCGCTTTAGATGGCATTGAAAAAGAATATAACTACAAATATGAATATCCATATACAAGTATGCAACCAGGATTGTTAGCAATGATCAGAATATATGATATAACGAATACAAACGGATATGTTCTCAAAAATGAGGATATCGAAAACGTGCCGGTACGAGTCCAACACAAATATGATCGTGATAGTCTGCTATACAATCCGGTTTCAGACACAATTTTTATTTTAACGTACCGTCTTTTTATAGAGCCGGACTTATATCTTCTGTGTTCTAAACAAGATAGTATCGAAGTGGGAGCACTATGCCCGATAAGGCACAATGTTGACGGCAAGCGTCGCCGTGGTGCAAGACCATCTAAGGAGGAAATTTCATTTTGGAAACTTGTCAAACAATGGGATAAAGCTGAAATTATAAGTCAATTATCAGCTTCTGATGATAAAATGGATGTGCATACAAGAGCTCTCGGAATCAAACGAATAATCATCCAGTATAATAAAATAACTGAAGCCGATACTATAGGCATGTTTTTTTTAAAATAATGAACTTCATTATGAAACCGATTTTGACGATATTAGTATTATTGACTGGCATGATTCAAAGCTATGGCCAGCGTGTATTTGAGCAAGAACCTATAGTGTTGGACCGGTCAAATATAAACCGATATAAAAATGACCTTAAGGAGGGGCTCTGGTGTGAGCAGGCCAATGGTTCGGTCATGCTCTGTTATTATCACAATGGAGTTAGAAACGGATTGCTGCGCATTTATAAAAAGGCCTCCAGTGGCGATTGTTACTATCTGTACTTTGTTGCTGTATAAGAGAATGGTAATTCAATTTGTCTGGAGTATTATTTTTATGAAACTGGTATGCCCGAGGCTGTAGTTCTTGAAAAACGCGAATTGCAAGATTTTCACACATCGAATGTTGAATATGCTATAAATGAAAGGTATCGACTTATATTCAAGTGTTTGATAAAATAAACGGGCAGCTTAAAGCTGAGGGATGGACAATAATTTTTGGAGAATATGAATCGTACCGGGAGGATGTAGGACAATGGAAAATATACGATTCAAATGGTAATTATAAAATAATCCAGCATCAATGAAGTACTATTTGAGTATCATGCTGAGTTTGGTTGTCCTAATACAATGTTATGGGCAAGACTCTTTGACAATTAAATTGTCTCCTATTATTCTACCCGATGCGGAGATGATAAACAATCGATATATTTCTATTGATGCGAGTGGTAAACGAGTTACAATAGAATATACCGACAATGGGCTACGTAACGGACCTCAACTACAATATGTGAATAAGAATCATAAAGGATTCTGTTTAGGTTATTTAAGTTACAGTAAAAACCATAGAATATATAATAACGAAATCGATTTAACCGATGATATTCTTAATTATATCTTACTGAAAAATACTGAAGTAAGCAATCCCTATGAAGAAATCGCCGGATATGTTAATACAACCAATTGACATTGGTTGAAAGGATATGAGCTTGAGGTCCTATTCATCAAGAACTATGATGCGGGCAACGCCTCTGTAAGTCTCGAACGAATACGCAGTGGTTCAGACTGTTTTGTGGTCGATGGCGAGGTGGTCGAAGTACTTGATCAATGGTAATCTACAGAGAATTTACCAGAGGGAACGGAGAGAAGCGCGATGCCGGAGTTGCTGAGATCTATACTGTTAGAGGAGACGATAATGCTACACAGCTGTTTGAGATGATGGCACAGAATGTAACAGGAATATCAAAGAATGAAATAAGTCTGATAAGAACCGGCTATGAAGGCAATAAAGGTCGCAATTATATTTCATCTGGTAAGTGTAGTGGATCCGAACCTGGAATGACGTTATTGCATGATACTCAACTTATGAATGGTTATACTTTACGTGAATTTATTCACTCACATCCAGCGAAAAACTATCCAAGCAAAAATGACAAATATATTAGAGATATTGTTACAGGTAATGCTTTAGATAATAATGTACGAATTCCTATACATAGAATCTATCATGTACCCACATCAGGTTATATCACATATTAAAATTAATAACCATTATGAAAAAGATTGTTTTTATTTTATTAGTAATGACAACGACATTATTCTTTTTAAGTAATAGTCAGACAAATAATTATAGCTATTATAAAGACCGCTCAATTAAAACCGTTGAAGTTGTAGATAGCCAATTAATGGATCAGATATTACTTGTAACCGAGGGTGATTCTGTAGTTGAAAAGATGAGTAATGTTTTTAATTATAGGACAGACTTTAAAAAGGCAAGACACAAAAAGCATAAATTCGAAATATTCGTAAGTAAACGGCATCTTTTACCTGAAAGTTATATATCTAAAAATGATAGTATTTATGAAGATTTTCTAACAGAAGAATTAAAGGATGTTATATTTACAGACACGCTTACTCAGGTAATATTAACTGTTGACAATCAAACATGTTGTGTTTATGAGACTTTATACAAAGGAAGACAGTTTTATTTCAATGCAAATTATAGCTTAGGAGATAAACCTGTATTCAAGATTGTAAAACGGAGAAATCGCACTACCGATTCAACAAAAATATTAGAAATAAAATATCCTGATATTATGATTCCATTCATATATTATAATAATCGGCTATATATAGAACCTGATTCTTATCAATGGGATGCCATGTATGAATGATCAGATGCGTTTTATTCAATTTTTATGAAACTTTTAATAAAAATTGAGCAAGCTATGAAGGTGATTGTCTCTACATTAGAGACTGCCAGCAGAATGTCAGGTCGGTAGTTGACGCCGATGGTAAGTTTGTGCAACAGACTGACTACTACCCCTACGGTATACCAAAGGCCAACTCCAACGGACAGAGCGTGAACCGCTACAAATACAGCTCGAAGGAGTACGAAACCGAGAGCGGCCTGAACCTCTACGACTTCGAAGCCCGCATGCACGACCCCGCCCTGATGCAATTCAACCGCCCGGACGACCTCACCGCCAAGACCACTTGGCTCACCCCCTACCTCTACTGCGCCGCCAACCACATAGCAACATCGACCCTACCGGCGAAGATTATCTGTTAGATATGGATTTAGAAAATAAAAACAGAAAAAACTGAACCAATCGGTCACTTGCAATGTTATAATATCGAAAGCAACAAAGAAAGAGAGAATTTCATTGCTAAGATATAATGTGATAATGATTGGTTTATCAAGCGGGCGCTGTCGCGATGACAGCGCCCGCTTGGTGTCTATATACCTTGATGCTGTGGTAGTCTGTATCCAAAATAATCAGTCGTTAGAAAGAGGATACAAAAGGACAAAAGCGACAAAATGAACAAAAAAGTATTTTGATCTTGCGATACGATAGATC
>CANOKG010000199.1 GCA_947566655.1 uncultured Muribaculaceae bacterium
GTTCCAAACGGTCACTACCATTTATGATCCGTTTAAAGCCGGGGGAGTTTCGCACGTGGTGAATATTGGCAGTCGCCAACTTACAGTGGATCAGGAGACCTCTTTGCTTGCCAAAGTGTGTGGTAAAGATGAGGTTGAGGATGAGTGTGCGGCCTGTTGTCGGTTACCACATATTGTAACTTCATTGACAGCTATAAAACAGGGTGAGTTGACATTGATGGGGAATATGACGGTGGGAAAATATAAGGGGGAGCCTGCTGCCTATTTTGCCAATAACGGTATGGCCGGTGACAGTGTGTCGACAGTGGCTGTCGTGAAGTTTCGCGATGGACGACAAGTTTCACGTTGCTTTGAATGGAAAAGCGGTTACAGGGAAGTGGCTTTCTCTCCGGTTTTGTGTTATCCCGACCCTGAGGCTGTGAGTATCACGTTGACCACTGTCGACAGTAGTGGCGCAGTATTGTCGGGGACCTATAGACTTACACCAAGAGGTCGTTTTGCCTGTTATATCGATCCTGCTGTTGAGCCGATGGAACTTCCTGAGGCGAAAACTTCATTGGTCGAACTTACCGACGAGCGACCTGTAGTGAGATTTCCCGGCAGTGTGATATGTTTTAACGGAATGTCGCCCGGTAGTGATATTGAAGTTTTGAAAGTAGGAGACGGAGCGTTGAAGGTGATTCACCCTATCTCGAGGCCATCGACATCGGCCTGGGAGTCATCGCGGTCACGTTTTCTGCTCATGGGCGATGATGGTATTTTCAGTCTTGCCATGTCGGGCGGGAAACCTGTTCCACCTGTATTTCTCGATGGCCGACCGGTAGCGGGCAGAGAATCGGTGGCCACGGTGGCTGTAGAGGGTGATACGCCAGCTGTCTATATCGTGGCCCGACGAGATATAGTGACTTCGAGCGGTAACAGAATAATGACATTGATAAACAACGTAGATGTCGACAAGCTGGTGTGGATTGGCCGCTATGGAGAACTTTGGGCTATAAAGGATGCCGACAGTGGCAGCCGGGCACTCGTTTATCATTTGGCTTACGGTGGATGGTCTCAGCGACAGTTGCCGCTGTTGTCGAGTGTGTACAGCGACCTCAAATCACCGCGTGCCACTTCGATCGAAGAGAATAAACTATATGATCTTAGCCGTGATGTAGCCAACGGTGTAACACGTTGTTGCTACACCGCGATAATACCGCAGCCTGCCGATGTGCATCCACTCACAGGTGTACCTCGGGTCAATGCCATAGTAGTGGATCTTACCGCCGGTAGTGTGGATGGCACGATAACAGTGTCGGGTGATCATGGACGCGAACCTCAAAGGGTATTCTCACGGCTCATTATCAATGGAGAGGTGAACAGAGCGCTCTGTCATCATTTGCTTATGCCACCGCGATACCACACTGTTGTAACTCTCGATGGCATGCTGTCGGCCGATGCAGAGCTCCGCTCAATAAACAACCTCTAAACCTTATTGCGATGATAAACGATAACGATAAAGAGTTTCTGATGATAGCGGGTAAGGATCACGACCCGCTTACGGGGCGGGGCTGCATAGGACCACGTGTTGAGGTTGATCATCCTTCGGGTGGAAGGGTTGAGATACCTGTATCCATGATGCTTGATGAGAATTACAATAGTGTGTTGAACGATGCATTGAAATTCAATCGTTTACGCACGTGTCACGACTTCGAGTACTGGTGTGCCGTGTGTTGCCATATTCACGACAAGACAACGGCCCGCACGGTACCGTTCTATCTTAATGCACCTCAAAGGTATGTGGCATCGATGTTTGAAGAGGACCGTCGCGAGGGGCGACCTATACGTTTCATAATGTTGAAAGCCCGCCAATGGGGTGGGTCTACGATGGTACAGATGTACATGGCGTGGATACAGTGTACACAGCGCCACAATTGGAATTCGCTGATATGTGCCCATGTGAAGGATGCATCAAACACCATTCGTGGAATGTACAGCGGCATGCTCGCTTCCTATCCTGCCGAATTGTGGCTTGGAGACGAAGGTAGCAATCCGGGTTTCAAACCCTACGAACGATCGCTCAACGTTCGCGAGCTGCCTGGCCGCGGATGCCGTGTCACGGTAGCTTCGAGCGAGAATCAGGATGCCGTGAGAGGTGCCGACTATGCGATGGCCCACTTGTCGGAAGTTGCCTTTTGGTCTGATACCCCTCAGCGGTCACCGTCCGATTTCATGCGTGCCGTTGGTGGGTCAATCAATATTGTTCCGCTCACGATGATTGTGATGGAGAGCACGGCCAACGGTATCGGAAACTTCTTTCACAGCGAGTGGATAAGAGCGCGTGAGGGGCAAAGCGACAAGCGCCCCGTTTTTATTCCGTGGTATTACATCGATATCTATTCAACACCGGTTGATGATCTCGAAGAGTTGTTGGCATCGCTCGATGACTACGAGCGGGAGCTTATCGACAGTTATGGTTGCCGGCTTGATCAAGTAAATTGGTATCACCAGAAACGACGAGAGTATGCCGACCATGCCAAAATGAAGGCCGAATATCCAACCAACGATATCGAGGCTTTCACCAATACCGGCTATCAAGTCTTTGCATGCGAGTATATCGAGGCGGCACGCAGCGAGTGTCGCAGTCCGGTGGCTGTGGGCGAAATGACAGGATCGGTTGAGGTAGGTCCCGAGGCCTTGGCATCAATGCGTTTTGAGCCATCAACGGCCGGTAAGTTGGAAGTGTGGTCATATCCGGCAGCCGATGCGGGGATTTACGACTCAAGATATATTGTTGTTGTGGATATAGGAGGACGGTCGGAGTCTTCCGATTACTCAGTGATAGCGGTGTTTGACCGCACCACCCTTGATGCCGGGTTGGAGGTTGTGGCACAGTGGCGTGGTCACTGTGACCATGACATCCTTGCATGGAAAGCGGCTGCCATAGCGAGGTGGTATGGCAACGCACATCTTGTCTACGAGAGCAACACTTTGGAGACCGACAATACCGAGGGAGACCCATCGCTGTTTATTCTCAATGATATAGCTTATCAATATGATAATCTGTACTATCGCATATATAGCGAAGTAGGCGAACCGCTTGTGCACCGCCGACCAGGCTTTCACACCAACCGGTCGACAAAGACAGCCGCGATTACTCGTCTAAATGCCGCGCTGCGTGACCGGTTACTCATAGAGCGCGACCAGCGGGCATGTAACGAGATGTCGACCTATCGCTATATGCCTAACGGGAGTGCCGGTGCCCAGATAGGCAATCACGATGACATCGTGATAACCCGGGCAATCGCCTTCGCCATCCTCCCATCGCTCCCAAGTCCCGACTGCTATATAGGCATTCCCGGAGCAATTTAACCCACTAAAATTTATTAAATTACGTTGTAGCTGATTTTATGAATAAATCGTTGTAAGCCAAATTGAATTATTTTCTGTACATTTGTAGGCATAAATAGAAATAAATTCAACCTTGTTTGGCAAACGATGAAAATAGCACTTATAGGATATGGAAAGATGGGGCACGCTATTGAGCGCCACGCCATTGAACGTGGCCATCAGATAGTGTGTCACATTGATGTAGATAATATTGACGATATTGATGGCGATGTTTTTGGCTCGGCCGATGTTGCTATCGAGTTTACCCGCCCTACAGCGGGATTTGATAATTGTCGTCGCGCTATGAAGCGCGGTGTACCAGTTGTATCGGGTACAACAGGTTGGAGCGATAAACTGCCTGAGCTGAAATCGCTGTGTGATAATGGAGAAGGTACCCTGTTATGGAGCTCAAACTTCTCTATAGGTGTCAACCTGTTTATGGCTCTGAATAAGTATCTTACCAAGTTGATGGCTCCATTCAAGCAATACCGGCCCGAGATGATTGAGGTTCATCATGTTCATAAGCTCGATCATCCGAGCGGAACAGCCTTGACCCTGGCCGGAGGCATCATCGAGAATGATCCCGAGATAGAAGGGTGGACCGAGACCGCTACCGATGATCCCACACAATTGGTGATCAAGCATGAACGTCGTGGTGAAGTGCCGGGCATTCATTCTATCACATGGGACTCACCGGTCGATTCCATAACGATTACCCACGATGCCAAGAGTCGTGACGGTTTTGCGCTCGGAGCCGTGATGGCTGCTGAATGGCTTGCCGATAAAAAGGGGTATCATACTATAGATCAATTTATAAACGAACTTATAGAAAATGGAAAAAGCAGCACTACAAGCCTAAGTATTCTTAAAAAA
>CANOKG010000200.1 GCA_947566655.1 uncultured Muribaculaceae bacterium
GAACAGATAGGTGTGACTCCCGAAATGCAGAAACATATTGCCGGAATGCAGGCCAATGCCTGGAGCGAGCTTATGCATAACAGCGATCGCGTGGATTTCATGACGTGGCCGCGCCTGTGTGCTCTGGCTGAGTCGGGCTGGACAGTTGCCGGCAACAAGGATTTCAAGTCGTTTGAGACACGTCTTGACAATGCCTATGACCTGTTTGACCGTCTTGGAATCTATTACTTCGACCATCGCTATCCATTGATTCACCGCGAGCCTGTGGGCCCGGTTATAAAGAAAGCGACCCGCAAGAGCGAAACCGACTATCGTGACTGATGATGAGGTGCCTGAGCTACATATCAATTTGTCTTGCCCTATTGCTGGCGTTGCCGGCAATGGCCGATGTCGTGTTGGAGAACGATGAGATGAAACTGTCGATAGGCGATGACGGTATTGTCAAGAGCCTGCGTCACAAGCCGTCGGGACGGGAGTGTATAATGCCGGGTGTGAATGCTCCGGTAAGTGAAATCACTCAGTACCGTCCCTATGACAACGAGAATTTCCTTATGTTCCCGGCCAAGCCCCGTTCGTTCCCGTCAAACAAGTGCTATATGTCGGGTGACACACTTTGTGTAGAGTATACCGATACCTACGATATCGTGAAAATCAAAGTTGATGTCACACCTTCATACATCGCCTTTACGCCTGTTGACCGCGATTACCGAATCGAGGACTATGGTGTGAAACGCAAAACCGAGCTTGACGAGCTGACAATAATGCAACTGCCGCTTAAACCGATGGAACGGTTTGGTGAGTGGCTTAACGTTGTGTGGGACGATGACCTGGCTGTAGCTCTTGTAGGTACAGATCCAACTACCTATATCGACTCGCGTCGCGAGCGCGACAACACCACGTTGCTGGCTCAAAGTCACACCGCTGTAAAACTCTTCGATACCGGCACGGCGTTGATGGTGACAAGACCCGACTCGTTGCTCGACCGCATTGATGTGTTGGAGCGTGACTACGATATGCCCCGCGGTGTGGAAAGCCGCCGTCGCCCGGAGTATCCTATGAGCTATTATGAGTTGCGCGATGTAACGGTCGACAATATCGACCGAAATATCGAGTTGGCCAAGCAGGCCGGACTGAAGACCATGGTAGTGTATTACGTCGATTTTGCCAAGGCTTGCGGTCACTATGAGTGGCGCGATGAATATCCCCGCGGCATGGCCGACTTGCAGGAGATAACCCGTAAGATCACTGATGCCGGCATGATTCCCGGAATACATATACACTATTCAAAGATTGCTGTAACCGATCCATATATAAACAACGGCACGCCCGACCGTCGTGGCAATGTGGTGGCACGTTTCACTCTGTCACAGCCTATTGACTCGGCATCGACTACAATCATGGTCGAGGAGTGTCCTGAAGCGGTGAGAATGGAGAAAGGGCGCCGAATGCTGCAACTCGATGATGAACTGATAATGTTCACTGATGTTACCAAGACGCCTCCCTATAGCTTCACAGGCTGTCAACGTGGATGTTTCAACTCCAAGGCGTCAAGCCATGCCGTGTCGTCAGAGGCACGCCACCTTGATGTTGACGATTGGCCACTCTTTATCAGAATTGACCAGAACAGCGGCATACAGCGTGAGATAGCCGAGCGCCTTGGAAAGATCTACAGCGACTGCGGTTTCAGATTTGTCTACTTTGACGGAGCCGAGGATATACCGATGCCTTACTGGTATAATGTGTCGCGCTCACAATTGGAGGTGTTCAACGCCATGAAACCGGCGCCGATGTGGGCTGAGGGCGCTCAGAAGTCGCACTATGGCTGGCATATACTGTCGCGTGGCAATGCCTTTGATATTTTCCCTCCCGAGCGTATTCGCCCGGCGATGAAACGATATACCCTGCGCTGTGCCGAACAGGTGGCATGTGATTTCACCTCGGTGAATTTTGGATGGGTCAACTATCTGGCACCGAGTGAAAAAACTATTGGAATGCAACCCGATATGTATGATTATATCTGCTCGAAGGCGCTTGCCTGGGATTCACCGATCTCATTAGTGGCCAATATGCCCGAGCTCGACCGCCATCCACGCACTGATGATAACCTGCTCGCTATCAACTTGTGGGAGACTGCAAAACTCGACAAGACAGTGCCCGATAGCATGAAACGGGCCATGCGCGATCCCGATACCGAGTGGACCATAATGCCTCGTCGCGGTGGCAAGGTGGAGATTGTGAAAGTCACTCAATTGACAACCGATTCGCTCAATGCTGTCAATCCCGTCAGGGCATTCAGCTATGTTATCGATGACGCTACTACAGGCATTATATATTGGAATGGCAATGGGGAGTCGACAATCACGTTGCCCGGCATAATGTCGAAGCAAGTGGAGTTGTACAGCTTTGACGGCAAACGCCTGAAGACAGGAAAGGACAAGGATGGCAACCTGACACTGCCGGCCGGTTACCGACGGGTGCTTCATCTTAAACTCCCTGAACGCGAAGCCCGTGACCTATTCATTAACACACTCTTAAAACAATAAATAAGGATGCTAAGAAATTCTCTCTTTACTTCATTACTGTTGGTCGTGCTAACTCCGCTCGGAGCCGGTGCCAAAACTACTGCTACCGTTACTGACGGTGGCGATGTGGTGTTGGCAAACCAGAATGCTTCGCTTACATTTGGCGGTGGCAACGATTTCAAGTTCAAAAATTTCAATATGTCAGGCAAGGAACTGTTGCCTGAGGCCGGTTCCACGGCTTTCCCATGGCAATTGACCTATCTTGGCCCGGTGGGCGAGAATCCTCAGCTGCGTCCCCAGTGGGGCGTGTACCGAGGCACCGAGATCACTGAGCGTGATGGAATGCCTGCCGTGAAAGCTACCTGGGACATGGTGCTTGATGATACTCCCCGCTGGCCTGTGACTGTCACTGTAGTTTTGGGTGATGAGGCTGCCATGCCTCTGTTCTACATTGATGCCGCTTTGCCCGAGGGATGGGTTATAACCGATGTTGAGTTCCCGCGTATAACTTTTAAGCAGATAAAAGGCGGCAAGGCGGTGATGCCTATTGCCTACGGATGTGAATATAACCTGAGCCGCGAGGGGCAGTTGCAGACACGCTACCCGTCGGTCACCGGTTCGATGCAGCTTATGATGATGCATGATCCGGCCGGCAAGGAGGGTACGGTGTATTTCTCTCCTGTGGATCCTGAGGGCGGTAACAAGATGATGTTCATGAAGATGGAAGGTGACAATGTAACCTTCTTGCAGCAGGTCACCGCCAACTATGACTGGAGTGCCAATGGAAACTTCAGCCTCCCCTATGCCACCGAGATAGGCTATAACAAGGCCGGATGGCAGCAGACAGCGCTCGAGTGGTACCGCCCCAGAGCGTTGAACAGCAAGTGGGCTCAGAAGAATGTGCGCGACCGTGGTATCGCACCTTGGGTTGAACATGCCGACATGTGGCTTCGTCCCGGTGATGCCGACCAGGCTACAATGGATGCCGTGAGACAGGCTCTCAACTATTTTGGCAAGGGTGTGGGACTGCATTGGTACTATTGGCACAACTACCCGTTTGACACTCATTACCCTGAATATTTCCCGGCTAAACCCGGTTTCAAGGAGATGATCGCCGAGACTCAGAAACTTGGCGGACATGTCACTCCCTATATCAATGGCCGCCTGTGGGATCCATCGACTCCGAGCTACAAAGCCGAAAATGCCAAAGAGGCTTCGTGCCGTAAGGCCGACGGTACGCTTTATACCGAGGTTTACAGTTCGAAGGTGCTGAACACGGTGACTTGTCCGGCCAGCGACCTGTGGCAGAAGAAACTCCATTACCTGAACAAGTATATTCTTGACAGCCTTGGCACCGATGGCGTCTACATGGACCAGATAGGCTGTGCTGCAGCCGAGCCATGTTATGCCGACAATCACGGTCACGGCAAGGGGGGCGGTTCATGGTGGCCCGAAGCCTACCGCAAGGTATTGACCGACATGCGCCGGTCGTTCTATGCTCCCGATCAGGCGATGACGACCGAAGAGAATGCCGAGCCTTATATGGATCTGTTTGACATGATGCTTATTGTCAATTCGCCCCATGTAAACTACATGAG
>CANOKG010000201.1 GCA_947566655.1 uncultured Muribaculaceae bacterium
CTTAACACTCCTTATTGTATTTTGTATGTTCAAAATAAGTCAAGATGACTTCACAGTTCCAGTACCGCGCTGGGGGTAATTCCAGTATTTCATTACCTGAGCCATCGCTGTTGCCACACAGCCGGTATAAGTGCGTATCGTTTCATGGAGAGGACACTTATTATTGTATGGCTCACCTTGGTCCCATGATACAGTTATAAGAGGAGCAATCGATTCGCGGCCCTGCGCAGCATTAGCAAGTTTTGCGTTAGCTATTTGTTGTGCTGCCGGTGTAGTGGCAGGGTGTTGGCGGGCATACTCTATTTGGCGGGCATACTCACCAAGCCACCACTCCATAGCCGGAGGGATATTGTCAAGATCAAATTCTCCATCATCGGCAATAGCGAGCACCGGAGCAGCCATGTCATCGGCACTGAGAATCATGAAACCTTGGTCATCGTTCTTGTTGAAAATAAAGAGAGCTGCCTCACCTTGATCAGTAAAAGTCGTGTGGGCAAGCGTCATTCTTGCTGCCTCCACTCCACGCGATTTAGCTTTACCGTCACCAAGACGGGCCAAAGCCTGCTCGGGTGAAAGCACTTCGGCATAGGCAACAAACACCGAAGCAAACAGAAGTATTGTTGATAGTAATTGTTTAATCATCAGGGATTGGTTTTATGTTTGTTTTAAAGCTGAAATTGCCGGATGCTCAAAATTGTAATTCGAACATCCGGCTATTTCAACTGATAGCGGTTATATTATTTTCTGATAAAGAGTTCCTTACCATTGACAATATAGAGACCATTTTCAAGAGTATTCAATACCTCAGCATTGACATTATTGAACAATACCTTACCATCGATCGACACTACGGTAACCTTGTCGTTGGCATCGATACCGATAGAACCAATTCCAGCCGACTTATCGAAGGTATATATCATATCAACAGCAGCCGAGCTCTGAGCATTATCGAGGAAGAAAGCACCCTCAGCCATAGTCAACTGGTACTCGCCTTTCTCGGCAGGTACTTTGTCAAATACAATTTCAAATGTAGGACACTCCGCATCCTCAACCTCATTGACTGTTTTGTTGAATACTTCATATGAACCCTTCATTCTGAATGATATCATACCTACCGACCAAAGTTCGGCAGTCTTGGCCTCTGGGAACGATATTGTTATCTTCGAGAGATCGCTTACTGTCACATCATTGGAAGGAGTAATAACCATTGTGTAGGTCTTGGGCTCAACAAGCTGCCAGCCATGGCTTATTGCAGGTATCGGAGAACCGCTGAGAGTATATGCACCCTCCTCGATCTTCACTTCAAGTTTGCCTGAATGCAGCTCTGCCGGATTATATATTCCAAAGAGAATCATGTTGCTCTCGACCATGCACTCGAAATCAGTGATAGGCTCACCGTCAAGAGTGACTGCGATCTTGGATTTAGCATCGGCGGTAGAACGTACTTCATATTCTTCTCCAAAGATGAAAGCAAAGTTAATTCCATATTCACCTATTACCATTTCTTCAGTGTAAGGATCGGCTTGATAATCAAACGACACTGCCTTATTATAAGTATAGTTGGCCGAGATTTGATCGTTATATGCGCCATCGATCAAGAATGATTCCTCCTGAATTTGAAGTGACAAATTGCCGAGGGGTACCTCAACTTCCGACTGGAGGGTAAACTTGAAGGTAGGAACAGTTGCGTCTGTAACTTCAGTTGTTTCGAGGCCGGTTGCAAATTTACCACCTTGTATAAGGATTACAGAAGCGGTAGAACCGACAAACTCAACTTCCTTAGCTGCGGGGAACTCAATAATGAATTCAGTTATCTCATTAAGTTCAGTACCCGAAGCGGGAGTAAGTACATAGTTGGCCTTGAAGTTGTACTTGGCAACAATCTCTTCGTTCTCTTTATCGTCAATGGTGAAAGTTCCGGCAGGAATAGTCATAGTATATTCACCCTCGGCCCAGTTACTTGCCAAGAAAAGTATTTCATACCGGTTTGCCGCAGTTCCAAGGACATCAGCCGAAGTAATATCCAACCCCTCAGGACCTACGAGCGATACAGTATTGTCGTTGTAAGTAACTTTCGTGGCACTTGGGAACGTAATGGTGAACTTCGACATACCGCCGGCTACAAGATCACCGGGAGCCGGTATAATCTCATAGGCATCGGTTTTTGCGATAGTGTAGGTTGCAGTAAAAGCAGGAATGTTGTCGCCTTGGAAACCGAATGCACCTTCGGGTATGTTCAAAGTCCATTCACCGGGTTCTGTTATTGCAACTTGTTCCCATTCTTCGTCAAAAGGTACAATCATAAATGTAAGAGCCTCCTCCGAGTTTTCATCGTCTAAGCCTACTCCACAAATAACTTCTTTTGTACCGTTGGACAAAGTAACACTTTCGGGGAAAGTGAATCCCATATAACCTTGCATCAAGGTAAATTCATTGAATGCAATGCGAATCACATCAATACCGCTGACTGCTGTGCCGGAGGCAGGTGTCAATGTGTAGTTCTCGATAGGAGTCTTGGTATTTGGATCAATAGTGTACTCAGCGGTAAGTTCATTGGTGGTAATGCCGTTGTCTACGGGGTCAAATGACTCAAACGCGTCATTATACGCTACCTCATAGAATGTACCGGCAGGTATGGTTAATGTATATGTTCCCGCCGCTGTTACCGGCTCTGTGAATATAATCGGGAATATTTGACCGACGGCCTCCCAATTGCTGTCATACTTGGTTTCGATTTCACCTAATTCAGCAGGATGATAAGTGTTAGTTCCATCACTGAGAGTGATTTTGGCAATAACGTCATTATCGGTATACATCATCTTCTCCATCATCTCATCGATTATGGGCACGACTACTTTGATGGTTGACAATGACTTCATTTGAGTTCCCGATACCGGATCTATCTCCATGATATCGATTTCTTTAGCCGGTTCGGCTATGACAATTTCAAGTTTAGAACCTTCGGCTACAAAGCTATAGGTTCCATCAACTGCTGTTACCGGAACATCATTGGCAGTAACTGTCATGCCATCAGCCTTTTCTACTGTAAGATTAACCTTAGTGCCGCTGAGCAAGTTTATTGAAGTACCCGAAACGACATGGTTAAACTCCGAATAAGTAAGTTTTGCATTGACGCCCGATGGCTTTGTGACGCTTACCGCTACCGGTGAAGCCAATTTCTGTCCATCGGCATAGACTGTAAGAGATGATGTCCCTGATTCTCCGATGTATGGATCTACACTGTAGATGCCATTGTCATCGGCAGTCAAAGCCGCTCCGTCAAGCCATGCTTGGAACTGATCGCTGATATTTGTTCCGAGCACACGCAAAGAGAATGGGTTACTGAAGCCGGCTACGAAATCAACAGTCTGCTCGCCCTCCTTCAAAGAGAAAGCGGGGGTAGGATTCTCCCAATTGGAAAGAATTGCATTACCGGTGAGTCTAACCGTCTTATTTCCTATAACATTAACATTAATTTTGGCATCATTTTTATAAGGAAGAGCCACAATGTAGAAAGTTGTTGTAGAACCTTCGGCACCCTCGAGGCTGGATTGCAATCCCCAACCATCACTGTCACGGGCTACAACCTCTTCGATGTACCAACCCTCTTTAGGCGATATAAAGATACGTGGAGTCTTGGCCGAAACCTGTAGATCAAACTTCTTGGTAGAAGCAGCAGGCATTGTATAACCGGTTGAAGGAACATTAGTATCGGACGAAACAGATGTACCATTGCTAAGATCAGCGATGTCGTCACCCTGATATACTCCCATGTGGAGGTTGACCCCCTCTGGATTCATGATATAACCTTGGAATCTAACTTGACCATAGGCCTTGGCAGTTCCCTCCACTTTCAAGGTATTACTTTCCTCTGTTAACGTGAGTTCCAACTTACTACCATTCAATGACACACTTGTACCATTAAAATAAAAACCGGTATAGGTGTAATCATCGGTTTTGAAATTTACATTGAGCGACGTTCCCTTGGCAACCGTAATTGTATTATTTTCAATATCCTCAGGTACGATAAATTTTCCAGTTGTCTTATTGTAAATATTCAAAAGGCAGTTTTCCATCTCGTTGCCATACTCCAATGT
>CANOKG010000202.1 GCA_947566655.1 uncultured Muribaculaceae bacterium
TTGAGGGGGTAGTGATCATTGGATCGTGTGAGTTCGAGTCTCATTTCGGACACTAAAATCGGTTAGCAGTTGCAATATGCAACAGTTAACCGATTTTATTTTATAGCTTCGGCCTACCCCACTCCGAGCCGAGATTTGCAAACAAAAATTGAGTCCAATGGGTAAGATAACACAATTTGCACGCGACTGGGCGCTAGTCATCGCGATCATAACAGGTATCATCTCCTATATTATATACATTCAGATACCATTCCCCCCGGTCGTTCATGATTTAGCCAACCGGGCAATAGGTTTGGCCCAGCCATTCTTAATTTTTGCCATGCTATTTCTAACATTCTCGCGCATTGATCCACGCTCACTGCGCCCACGATGGTGGCATCTATGGTTACTCTTAATTCAAGGAGGACTATATTCAGCAATAGGACTGATTTTGATTCTAATGCCCGACACATCATTCAGAGTGCCGTTGGAAGGCGCCATGATCCTATTCATATGTCCAACAGCCACAGCTGCTGCCGTCATAACCAAAAAACTGAATGGCAATATCAACGACATCACCAGCTACATCATCATGATCAATCTGTTGACATCGCTACTGATACCTACATTCCAGCCTTTGGTTCACCCTACTCCCGGCATCACATTCGTGACAGCGTCATTGTTGATTCTCGGTAAAGTGTTTCCACTACTGCTACTGCCGCTTATCAGCGCCCAGCTTATAAGGTTTTTCTTTCCTCGCCTCAACAAGATATTGGCATCAAAACAAGAGATTTCATTTTATCTCTGGACCATTGCATTGACTCTTGCCATCGCTGTTACAACACGCAGTCTGTTTCACACCCACACGACCCTCGCGACTCAGCTGTGGCTCGTAGCTATATCGCTTATAGCTTGCCTGTTTCAATTCTGGATTGGACGACGCATCGGCGCCCACTATAATGATGCAGTCACAGCAGGACAATCATTAGGCCAAAAAAATACCGTACTATCAATATGGGTAGGTTACACATTCTTCACACCGGTAACTGCCATAGCCGGTGGATTTTATAGCATCTGGCACAATCTAATCAACACCTACCAGCTAAGAAGAATGAGGAGTGAGGAATGAGGAGTGAGGTTATCGGCTAAAGCCGCTTTGCTTACAAAGAATGAGTAATTTCAAAACAATAAAGCTAACTCCTAATTCCTCACTCCTAATTCCTAATTCCCTAAACCTTTTTTGATATAGTTTTGTTATATGTACGTGTGAAATCATTAATAATAACAAAATTTATATTTCCGTGCTATGAAGAAACTATTTATCATCGCAACTATGGCTATCGCTGCTATCAGTGCATCGGCAGCCGACTGGTACACAGGTGGTCAACTTACATTCGGTCGCACTACCGAGTCACTGACCGGCAACAAAACCACTCAGGTGACAATCTTGCCCGAACTCGGATACAATATCAACGATCATTGGGCCGTGGGATCAACTCTGGGCATAAAATATCGCAAATCGGGTGGCGAAGAACGCACTGTTTTCCAGGTTAATCCCTATCTACGCTACACCTACTTCAAGTATCAGAAACTCGATCTGTTTGTTGATGGTGGCGTCGATCTCGGAATGGGACGTGCCGACGGCAGCTTCGCTCTTGAATATGGAATCGGATTCAAACCCGGCATAGCATTTCACATCAACGATAAATTCAGTCTCGTAGCCCATGTCGGATTCTTAGGCTACCAGAGCGGCAACAATCCGGCCAAACACAATGGCGCACCCGAGAACTGGGGCTTCAACCTCGATTCTACTAACATACTGTTTGGTTTCTACTACAATTTCTAAACTATATACCCACACACAATACATATAAATTCAAAGGCCATCCGGAATCAGCACGGATGGCTTTCCTATTGATATTTTTAGCTTAAGGGAGTTGATATTTCGGTAATAATAGCTAAATTTGTCAATGATATGAAAACAGCTCTTATAACCGGAATAACCGGCCAGGATGGATCGTTCTTGGCCGAATTTCTCTTAGAGAAAGGTTACGACGTGCATGGCACGATTCGTCGGTCATCGGTCGACTTTCGCGAGCGAATAGCTCATCTTGAAGGCCGTCCACACTTTCACTTACACTATGCCGATGTCATAGACTCCATGTCTATAATACAAGTAATCAACACAGTAAGACCCGACGAAGTATATAATCTCGCAGCCCAAAGCCACGTGCAAGTATCGTTTGACTCGCCCGAATACACAGCCAATACCGATGCCGTAGGAGTGCTGCGCATACTGGAGGCGATAAGACAATGTGGCCTCACATCGACATGCCGTTTCTATCAGGCATCAACCAGCGAACTATATGGCAAGGTTGAGCAGGTACCCCAAAACGAAGATACTCCGTTCCACCCCTACTCGCCCTATGCCGTCGCGAAGCTGTATGGCTTCTGGATAGTAAAGGAATATCGCGAAGCCTACAATATGTTTGCATGCTCGGGCATTTTATTCAACCACGAGAGTGAACGTCGTGGCGAGACATTCGTGACCCGAAAGATAACGCTTGCTGCAGCCCGCATAGCACAAGGGAAACAGGAAAAACTGTATCTTGGCAACCTGTCGTCACTTCGCGACTGGGGATATGCACGCGACTACGTAGAATGCATGTGGCTTATTCTTCAACAGGAGAAACCCGATGACTTTGTCATTGCAACAGGAGAGCAACACTCAGTTCGCGAATTTTGCCTACTGGCTTTCAAGCGTGCCGGCATCGAGCTGAAATTTGAAGGTGAAGGAGCCGATGAAAAAGGAATTGACGTGAAGACCGGCAAGATTCTCGTAGAAGTATCACCCGATTTCTATCGACCTACCGATGTTGTCAACCTATGGGGTGATCCAACAAAAGCAAAGCAAAAACTTGGCTGGGACCCGACCGGGAAAACTTCGTTTGAACAACTCGTCAATCTGATGGTAGATGCCGACATGGCCAAAGTTGCCGTTGAACGCGCCGGAGAGCAGGTGCGCACCAACTTAGCCGAATACCTCGAAAAAGGTATTGTAAAGTAATCACTTATGGATAAAGCGGTATACTTCATCAGCGACCTTCACTTAGGAGCCAATTATCTTGACTCACCGCTCGATTATGAGAAGCGCGTGGTAAACTGGTTGCGCTCAATCGAGAATGAAGTGAGCGAACTTTACCTGCTAGGAGACATCCTTGACTACTGGTATGAATACCGCAATGTCGTACCAAGAGGATTTGTTCGCTTCTTTGGCCAAATAGCATCCATGGCCGATCGCGGTGTCAAAATCACCTGGTTCATAGGGAATCATGACATATGGATATTTGACTACCTCCCCAATGAGTTAGGAATTGAGGTTATAGATGGAGAACGCGTTACCGAGATTATGGGTCGACGATTTTTCCTTGCTCATGGCGATGCTTTAGGCAAATTGCCGATAGGATTCAGAATAATGCGATCGATATTCCGCAACAAAGTGTGCCAACGGTTGTTTGCCGCAATTCATCCGCGCCTGACGGTTCCATTTGCCCATAACTGGTCATCTCATTCCCGCAATTACAAAGCCGAGAAACCGGTTTTTGCCGGACCCGATAAAGAACCGTTTGTAGCCTTTGCCGAGGAATACCAGAAAGAACACAAGGATCAGGCCATCGACTATTTTGTACTTGGACACAGACACATCATGCTCGATTACAAACTGAAGAACGGTGGTCAACTTATAGTTTTAGGCGACTGGATACACCACTTCTCATATGGTAAATGGGACGGAAAAAGCTTCATTTTGGCCAGCATTAATGACAATTTGAATGGCATATGACCCAAATTAACATTATTTCACAGACAACATAGACCCCTCCTGAATTTTATTATTCAATTATAAAACAACCACTTATAAATACAAAAACGATAAAAACCCCAAAACATATTTTAAAACTATGTTGCATAACATATTTTTTTCTTTGGTGGTCATCAAAAAAAGCATGACATTTGTATCACAAACCTAAAACAATCTTTTTTACCTTAGAAATTGTACCTATTGGA
>CANOKG010000203.1 GCA_947566655.1 uncultured Muribaculaceae bacterium
CTTAGGGTGTGTTTGAATTTAACTCGTACTAATCTTGAGAGTTAAATTCAGACAATCTCTTAAAATAAATATCACCCAAATTTACAAAACTTAATTGAATATTCCGCTTTTCAACCTATAAAAACCTGCTATTTTACAAACCAATATGCAGCCAATATACAGCAATATACGACATCTGTAGCAAAACGCCACATCCCACCATGCAAATCGGTTGCCAAAGAATACTTCCTCTGACACGAACTGCATCGATGGTCTACTTCATAACTTATAACTCATATCTAACACTTACTTATGCCGATCGTTGTTTATTTTTATTATCACGATTATGATGCTCGCTATCGTCGTTATCATATTTGTGACAAAAAGCGGCCAGTTGGATAGCATCGCACCCTGCACAACAAAAAATACACTTCCCAAGCCGAGCATTATAAACGTGGGCATCGCTATCGCATCGGTCTGACGTGTTTTAATCGTATGGTAAGCCTGTGGTACATAACCACATATCATACAAATAGCTGCTGCTGTTCCTATTATATTAATCAAAAATTCATTCATAGTTCATTAATTTGATATATTATTCTAACACTTGATTATTAACATAAGTTTAACCCGGCATAGCAATTCTTCATCACCATGCCGGGCTATGGTTTTTAAGAAATTATTATTTCGAGCCTAAACCAAAGTAGTATTGCAATACATCGCGGGCTGCGATAAACGAGCTCTGCCTATTATCTAAAACAGCAGTCTCGCGCTCGGCGAGCATCGATTCTACCTGTGGATTGTTATAGAAACGGTTTCTTAACTGTTCATTGATAGTCTCATACATCCAGTAACGTGCCTGCTCGCGGCGGCGGCGCTCAAAGTAACCGTTGGCCGTCACATAGTCGAAGTAACGGTCGATCATATCCCATACTTCGGGAATACCCAATTCAAAATATCCCGAATAGGTCAGCACTTCAGGACTCCAACCCGATGCCGTAGGCGGGAACAGCCTGAGCGCACTTTTAAACTGAGCTTGAGCCAAGCGGGCACGGTCAATATTGTCGCCATCGGCCTTATTGATCACGATACCATCGGCCATCTCCATTATTCCGCGCTTTATTCCCTGAAGTTCATCGCCGGTGCCGGCAAGTTGTATAAGCAGAAAGAAATCAACCATCGAGTGAACCGCTGTCTCACTCTGCCCCACACCTACCGTCTCTACAAAAATATTATTGTAACCTGCAGCCTCACACAGCACAATGGTTTCACGCGTTTTACGTGCCACTCCGCCAAGAGAACCTGCCGATGGGGAAGGGCGTATGAAAGCTCCGGGGTGGGTCGACAACTTCTCCATTCGGGTCTTGTCGCCAAGAATACTGCCTCGCGTGCGCTCGCTCGACGGGTCAATAGCCAATACTGCCAACTTACCGCCATCCTTAAGCACGTGCAAGCCGAAAACATCGATCGATGTGCTCTTGCCTGCACCGGGAACACCGGTAATACCTATGCGCCGGGAATTACCCGAGTAAGGCAGACATTTCTCGATAACCTCCTGTGCCAACTGCTGGTGATCGGGCGACAAGCTCTCCACAAGCGTAACAGCCCGGCTTAACATCGTGACATCACCACGGCGTATTCCCTCAACCATCTCACCGGCCGTAGGGAGCGGTTTTCGTTTGCGACGGGTAAGATAAGGATTGACAACAGGAGGCTGGGCCACTCCCTCATTGACAGTGAGACCTATATATTGAGAATCGTTCTCGGGATGTTCCATGGTGGTATTGATATAAATTAATTATGAGGCTTGGGCGGATAATCGACCGTGTAGTGAAGGCCGCGACTTTCGTGGCGCTCCTTGGCCTGACGCATGATCAGATATCCTACATTGATTATATTTCTCAACTCACATATCTCGCGCGATGCTTTAGACTCCTTAAAGAGACGCTCTGTCTCCTCATACAGTATATCCAATCGGTTCCATGCACGGTCAAGGCGAAGGTTGCTCCTCACTATACCAACATAGGTACCCATTATCTGGTTCACCTCCTTGATGCTCTGTGTTATAAGCACCATCTCCTCAGGATGGCGCGTACCCTCATCATTCCACTGTGGAACATCGTAGCGAAGATCATAGCCACCGACATGGGCCATAGCATGTCGTGCAGCGGCATCGGCATACACTACCGCCTCGATCAACGAGTTAGATGCCAAGCGGTTGCCGCCATGAAGGCCAGTGCAAGAGCACTCACCCACAGCATATAGCCGCTTGATCGATGACTGGGCGTTCAAATCGACCTTGATACCGCCACACAGATAATGGGCAGCCGGAGCCACCGGGATATAATCCTTAGTAATATCAATGCCCAGCTCCATACACTTGCGGTAGATGTTCGGGAAATGGCGGCGAGTTTCCTCTGGATCCTTATGGGTTACATCAAGATACACGTGGTCGTCACCATACTGCTTCATCTCGCTGTCAATAGCACGTGCTACAATATCGCGCGGTGCGAGCGACAACCGCGGGTCATACTTATGCATGAACTCCTCGCCACGCAGGTTGCGCAACACGCCTCCATAACCTCTCATCGCCTCTGTGATAAGGAACGAAGGACGGTCGCCGGGATGGAACAGCGCCGTTGGATGGAACTGAATGAACTCCATGTCACTCACGGTGCCCTTGGCGCGGTAAACCATCGCAATACCATCGCCGGTAGCAACCAATGGATTGGTTGTTGTTTGGTAAACAGCGCCAACACCACCGGTAGCCATCAATGTCACACGCGACAGGAATGTATCGACACCACCATCGGGTGTAAGCACATAGGCTCCATAGCATGTTATGTCGGGAGTGCGGCGGGTTACAATTTTGCCCAAGTGGTGTTGGGTAATGATCTCAATGGCAAAGTGATTTTCAAATACATCGATATCGGGATGAGAACGAACGGCTTTGATCAAGCTTTCCTGAATCTCGAAGCCCGTATTATCGGCATGGTGCAGGATACGGAACTCGCTGTGACCGCCCTCGCGGTGAAGGTCAAACGTACCATCCTCTTTCTTATCGAAATTCACCCCCCATTCTATCAATTGCTTAATTTGACCGGGAGCCTCAGTAACAACCTTCTTGACCGCTTCAGGATCGCTAAGGTAGTCACCGGCTATCATAGTATCCTCGATGTGCTTGTCAAAGTTATCAACTTCCAAGTTTGTAACCGAAGCGACACCACCCTGAGCAAGAGCTGTATTGGCCTCATCCAGTGTAGTCTTGCACACTAAGGCCACGCGACCTTTTCCGGCAACTTTCAATGCGAAGCTCATGCCGGCGATGCCCGACCCTATTACGAGATAATCATACTTTCGTGTCATATTTTAATGTGAATTGTAGACCACAAAAGTAACAAACAAACATCAAAAAAACAAACACATAAAAATGGGGAGTTATCTGAATTAGGAATTAGTAATTAGGCGTGAGGAATTATTGGCTTTTGGCCGTTTCGTTTTGCCAAGAGTATGTTTGAATCTAACACACAAAAAATAGTTATATTAAAGAATGAATGATTATTGCAATTCCTCACTCCTAATTCCTACTTAAAAAAAGGGCGGCAAACCGCGAGGTTTACCGCCTTTTTATAGGGGAGAAACAGAAGATTAGAGCTGAGGACCGGCAGCTACGAGAGCCTTACCGGCAGCGTTTGTCTCATATTTCTTGAAGTTCTTGATGAAGCGCTCTGCAAGATCCTTTGCCTTCACAGTCCAATCCTCGGGGTTGGTGTAGGTGTCGCGGGGATCAAGGATCTTAGGATCTACGCCGGGAAGTTCGGTGGGAACCTCGAAGTCGAAGATGGGGAGCTTCTTGGTGGGAGCATTCAGAATCGCGCCGTCGAGGATAGCGTCGATGATACCGCGGGTATCTTTGATCGAGATACGCTTGCCTGTGCCGTTCCAGCCGGTGTTAACGAGATAAGCCTTGGCACCGCTCTTTTCCATTTTCTTAACGAGCTCCTCAGCATACTTTGTGGGGTGGAGCTCA
>CANOKG010000204.1 GCA_947566655.1 uncultured Muribaculaceae bacterium
ATACCGTTTCAACAACACAACAAAATCATCTTGAAAATGTAGCACGAATCGTCAAGTTACTTAAATCACAACCTGCCGGACGTAAAATTGTGTTATCACGCACATCATGCGGAAAAATCGAATCAAAAGATACTTATAGGTGGATTAGAATTGCCCTAAACTACTTCAATCTACATTCCAACACATTTCGATATTTATATTTCACGCCCGAAACAGGATGTTGGATTGGTGCATCTCCCGAAATCCTGCTTACTGTAAATAAATTGACCTGTAAAGCTCATACTGTTGCATTAGCAGGGACTCAAGACACTAATTCATCAAGAACGTGGGATCACAAAAATATCGATGAACAAAATCAAGTTGCTAATTTCATTGCAAATACATTGTCATCACTAAATATTCCATATAACATACAGCCCCTTCCTGATGTAAGTTTCGGTTCTATAAAACATAAATGTGATCGATTTGACTTTTATATCACCAAGAATCAGATATTTCCATTACTCGACTCCCTTAACCCAACTCCGGCTCTTTCGGGTTATCCGCGACAACAAGCAATAGAGTTTTTAAATCGATACGAAAACCACTCTCGCCGCTGCTATGGAGGGTTCGTATCTGTTAATACGTCAAGTGATTTTACGGCCTATGTCAACATTCGATGTGCAAACTTCAACGAGAGCCAATACTGCATCTTTGCAGGAGGAGGTATTACAGCCAATTCCGATCCATTAGAGGAATGGATTGAGACACAAAAAAAAGCGGCCGATTTAACAAACGCCTTAAAATCACGCTAATATATCAGCTCAACTTTATTGATAATCAATTCAATTTAATCATCAGCCCAGTATTTAATATCTCCAGGAGTTGACACACGAGATTTAATTAATCGTTGATTGGACGAACCTCTAAATCTCAACGACAAGTCGCGTTTTTCCTGAACAAAAGGGCCGTCAACCAATACATCAATATAATCTAACACTCTCCTTCTTTCTGGATTATTAAATATTTCCTCAAACGTAAAACCGGTATAACACCACACGTTTCTACCTCTATTCTTCAGTTCCTTTAATAATGGAAGTAAACCATCAATCTGATACATAGGATCTCCACCCGAAAAAGTGACATCGAAATCCTGTTCTTCTATATAGTCAAGAATTATATCCAATGTCATATCTTGTCCCGCCTTAAAACTCCATGAGTCCTCATTATGACAACCGGGACAACAATGATTACATCCTGCCAAATAAATCGAAGTACGCAAACCCGGACCGTCAACACTTGTACCATCGACGATCCTGATCACTCTTAAAGTATTGTTATTCATAACAATAAAAAATGCACACTAATTATTTATGAACTACACGATCAGATAATTCTGCCAATTTTGCCTTATTCCATCTATCTGTTGTTCCTACGAGATATCCCGTTATACGCTGTAACTTGTCTATATTGTTACCGTGACAACGAGGACAATCCGTCAAGTTCTCTTGAGCATCTTCATAACCACAGTCCATACAACGGTTACGGTTGTGATTTATTGACCCATAACCAATGTTGTATTTATCAATCATGTCAACAATATCCATAATAGCTTTAGGATTATGAGTAGCATCACCATCGATCTCAACATAGAAAATATGTCCGCCGCCAGTCAACTCATGATAGGGAGCTTCTATCTTGGCTTTATGACGCGGGGAACAATGATAATAGACCGGTACATGATTAGAATTTGTATAATAGATTTTATCTGTAATTCCGGGAATAATACCAAAACTTTTTCTGTCTTTCACGGTAAATTTTCCAGATAGTCCTTCGGCTGGCGTAGCCAAAATAGAGAAATTATGTTGGTAACGCTCGCTAAACTCATTGGCACGTGAACGCATGTGTGAAACTATCCTAAGTCCAAGTTCTTGAGATTTATCACTCTCACCATGATGCTTACCCATCAAAGCTATTAAACACTCAGCCAGTCCTATAAATCCAATACCAAGCGTACCCTGATTTATTACAGGCTCGATAGTATCATTAGGTCCTAACTTTTCTGAACCATTCCACAACTTAGACATTACCAACGGAAATTGCTTTGCCAAAGCTGTCTTTTGGAACTCATAGCGATCACACAATTGGCGGGCCGTTATCTCAAGCATTTCATCCAAACGGGAGAAGAATCGTGAAATACGTTCTTCCTCGTCTATAATACCCATACACTCTATGGCTAACCTTACTATATTAATTGTCGAAAAGCTTATATTTCCACGCCCTATAGATGTTTTTTCGCCAAACCGGTTTTCAAACACACGAGTTCTGCATCCCATTGTAGCAACTTCGTACTTATAACGCTCCGGATCATCTGATCTCCATTTTTCATGATGATTGAATGTAGCATCAAGATTAACGAAATTGGGGAAGAAACGTCGTGCTGTTACCTTGCAAGCCAACTCATACAAATCGTAGTTTTTATCATCGGGAAGATAATTTACGCCCCGTTTCTTTTTCCATATTTGGATCGGGAATATTGCAGTTGCACCATTTCCTACTCCCTCATAGGTCGATTTCAACAATTCCCTGATTATACAACGACCTTCGGCCGAGGTATCAGTACCATAATTGATCGAACTGAAGACTACCTGATTACCACCTCGAGAATGAATTGTATTCATGTTATGAATGAACGCTTCCATCGCTTGATGAACCCGACTGGCAGTTTGATTGATTGCATGGGCCACTATTCTATCACGGCCTGTTAGACCATCGAGACTGCGATTTACGTAATCATCAATGGGCATCTCATAGAGGTCACTTAAATTTTCTCCTGTCAATGCCTCGGCTTGCTTCAATTCCTCAACAAATGATGAACGAACATAAGGTGCTAAATAAAAGTCAAATGCTGGTATTGCTTGACCTCCATGCATCTCATTCTGGGCAGTTTCCAATGATATACAACCTATTATAGACGCTGTTTCTATTCGTTTCGCCGGTCGTGACTCGCCATGGCCAGCAATAAAACCTGTCTTTAAAATTCGATCTAATGGATGTTGTACACAGGTCAGTGATTTGGTTGGATAGTAATCTTTATCATGAATATGCAAATATCCGTTTTTCACAGCCTCGCGGGCCTCATCACTCAACAAATAGTCATCCACGAACGGCTTTGTTGTCTCACTTGCAAATTTCATCATCATACCGGCTGGAGAGTCGGTATTCATATTTGCATTTTCGCGTGTTATGTCGTTATTCTTAGCTTCAATAATTTCAAGGAATATGTCGCGGGTCTTTGCTCTACGAGCTATTGATCTCATATCTCGATATGCTATATACCGTTTTGCAACCTCCTTTCGGGAACTTTTCATAAGTTCAACCTCAACACGGTCCTGAATCTCTTCTACCGACATTTGCTCGTTTCCGGTAATTCCTATCCTATCAACAATCTTCATGATGAGCGATTCATCCTCACCAAGTTTAGTTTGCAACATAGCCTTTCTGATGGCTGCTTTGATCTTTTCCTCGTTATAACCTACTACGCGGCCATCACGTTTTACTACAGTCTGTATCATTGCTGATTGAATTATTTTTTCTATTACTATTTTTCTACAGCAAAAGTAGACAAGTTAATCTAAAACGGCAAATAAAACGGCAATAAAAATCTATAAAATTTTTATTTTGGAAAACTTTTCACCATCAATAAAATAATAAATAATTAACCCTCAATATATTACCCGATAACAATGGAAAACTATCCAAAATAAATCAAATAATATTTACTCCAAAACATCACTTTCATTAAGAATATCCCAATCCAATTTATCCAATCCACATTCTTCAATCGACACCCCTTCATTCATATCATTAAGATATAATGGATTCGTCCTTTTATAACTATCATTGGCCAATGACAAAGATCGGTTCAAATATTTGGTTTCTATTCCGGCTATATCAAGCAACGTATTAAATAGCGATGCAGTCGAACTGACCGAGCTGTTTTTATGATTCACCAAATGTTTA
>CANOKG010000205.1 GCA_947566655.1 uncultured Muribaculaceae bacterium
GCGCTCCATGAAGATGTAAGGAGCCATGGCAGGATTCCATTTTCTTTTAAGGTGTCCGAAGTGGCAACCTGCCTCGAGTAATTGGTCAAAATTAGGTGTTGACATTTTAATAAGTTTGTTTACGTTCTTTGTTGAGTTTCAACCCCGAGGTAGGGATCGCGATAATCCATCGCCGGGATTTAGATACTAAACACGAAGTTGTGGCTTGACGATAAAATGACGTGTGAGCCACGTTAATAAAAATAAATTGTTGAAGTGAGAGGAATTGCTTCGAAATTCTCGTGGTCGATTAACGCTTAGAGAACTGGAAGCGCTTACGAGCCTTGGGCTGACCGGGTTTCTTACGTTCAACCGAACGGGGATCGCGGGTCATGAAGCCTTCAGCGCGAAGTGCAGCCTTGTCATCGGGGTTGATTTTGACGAGGGCGCGGGCGATAGCGAGACGAAGAGCCTCAGCCTGGCCTTTGTAACCGCCACCATCGAGGTTAACCTTGATGTCATATTTCTCAACCTGGTCGAGAGTAGTGAGGGGCTGTTTAACGATGTACTGAAGAATCGACGAGGGGAAGTAAACCTCGAGAGGGCGCTTGTTGATAGTGATTGAGCCGTTACCTTCCTTTACAATCACGCGTGCGATGGCGGCTTTGCGGCGGCCTACTGCATTAACTGTTTCCATTGTTCAAGAGGTTTATTTAAAATTGTTAATGTCGATTACTTTAGGGTTCTGAGCTTCGTGTGGGTGGTTGGGACCATTGTACACGTGCATGTTCTCAATGATGCGGCGGCCAAGACGGTTCTTGGGAAGCATACCCTTCATAACATGAATGAACAAGGGGTGCATGCCGGGTTTGATGTGCTTGTTGAATGATTTTTTCATGAGCACCTCGGGAGTAGCAACGCGCTGTCCACCGGGATAGCCGGTGTAGCTGAGGTACACGTGATCGGTCATTTTCTTGCCGGTGAGGACAACCTTATCGGCGTTGATGATGATGACATTGTCACCACATTCAACAAAGGGTGAGTAGCTGGGTTTGTTTTTGCCGCGAAGAATTTTAGCAACCTTCGAGCATAGACGACCAAGGTGTTGACCTGTAGCGTCGATAAGAACCCACTCTTTCTCTACGCTTTGAGCGTTGGGAGTAATGGTTTTGTAGCTTAGAGTATCCACGTCTAAAAATTTAAATAATAATTAATTAAGTGGCCATACTATAACACGACGCTCGGCCAAAAGCATCGGGTTCAGTACAAGCCGTTAATACGGTTTTGGATAAAATCGGTGTGCAAAGGTAGTGATTTTCACAAAACTATGCAATAGCACGTTCATAATTTTTTAAGGTTGAAAATCTGTCATATTTTGTGTCATATTTTGCAGAGATGGCAAATTCAGATTATTTTGATTACCTTTGTTTTTAGATTTACGTTTTTAGATTTATGAAGCGAATTTTGATTGTAGGTGGAGCTAATGGTATTGGGCTGGCTATTGCTCACGAGTTGGCGTCGCGCCCTGAAACTGAAAAAATATACATAATTGATCGCGCTGAGGTTGCTCCTGAGTATATGTCGCCGCTGTTTGAATCTGTAATTTTCGATTTGCGGTCGTCCGACTATTCTCTCTTTGGCCGTTTCCATGATGTTGACGGGTTGGTGATTACTGCGGGGTTCGGGCAGTTGAATCTCTTCGAGAATGTCAATGAGGATTATATAGTATCGAGTTTTGAGGTTAACACTATAGGTCCGATTCGCATTATAAAACGTTTCTATGATCGCCTGCTTTCTGATTCGGTCGATTTCAAATGTGGTGTGATGGTGAGCATAGCCGGTTTTATGTCATCACCGTTCCTTAGTGTGTATGGTGGTACGAAGGCTGCCTTGAAGATTTTTATCGAGAGTGTGAATGTGGAACTGGAAAAGGGAGGGTCGATAAACCGCATTTTAAATGTTAGTCCCGGCTCGATAAAGGGAACTTCGTTTAATAATGGCCGCACTGACTTGTCGCAGACTCTGGTTTTGGCGCGACAAATTGTGGAACATCTGGAATCTAAGGATGATTTGTTTATTCCTCAGTATGATGAGGTGTTCAAAACGGTGTTGGCTCGTTATCAAGCCGATTTCAGGGAGGAGGGACGGCATTCCTATGACTACAAGTTGAATAGTGGTCGTGTGAAGTAGTGCTCTTTATATTTGGATATAACACAATGACCCGGAGTTGTCATGTTGGCGACTCCGGGTCATTTACTTTAAGGTGGTTATGATATAATTGTGATGTTCTGTATATAATTAATGTGTAACGCAGGTTAACGGCTACGTCATGCTGCTAAGTTGGGACAAGCTGGTTATTTACAATTTCTTATGATTTCAAACGCTTCGGTACACTTGGCGGTGATGGCTGTCCAATTGCCTGTTTTGATGACTTCTTTAGGAAACAGTTTGGATCCCATTCCGACACAGAACACCCCGGCTTTGAACCATGACTGAAGGTTTTCGGCCGTGGGTTCCACACCTCCGGTGACCATTAATTTGCTCCATGGCATTGGGGCGAGTAGTCCCTTGACAAATTTTGGTGAGAGAACATCGCCCGGGAAAACCTTGCATATGGTGCATCCGGCTTCCTGAGCGAAACCAACCTCAGAGATGGAGCCACATCCCGGAGTATAGGGTACTGACCGACGGTTGCACACCTTGGCGACATCGAGGTTGAATAGAGGCCCTACTATAAAACAGGCTCCTAACTGTATATAAAGTGAGGCAGTGGGAGCATCAACGATGGACCCTACGCCAATGGCCATTTCAGGGCACTCGTTGGCTGCAAATTTTACAACTTGAGCGAAGACCTCGTGGGCAAAGTCGCCGCGATTTGTGAATTCGAAGGCGCGGACACCTCCGTCATAGCATGCTTTAACTACCCGGCAAGTAATTTCTACATCTTTGTTGTAGAATACAGGAACCATTGGAGCTGTAGCAATTTTATTTAGAACTGTGATATTATCGAATTTAGCCATTATATTTGTCGGTTTAGTATTAACGTTGAACACGACCGTTGGCGTTGCCACCGGCGAGTGCCTCTACTTCGGCTGCAGAAACCAAGTTGAAGTCACCGGGGACGGTGTGCTTGAGTGCCGAAGCTGCTACTGCAAATTCAAGGGCTTCACCTTGGTCGGGCATTGTGAGTAGACCGTGGATAATACCACCCGAGAAAGAGTCCCCACCTCCAACACGGTCGATGATGGGACTTATGTCATAACGCTTTGATTCATAAAATTCCTCACCGTTATAGATCATCGCTTTCCAACCGTTGTGAGTCGCTGAGAATGATTCGCGAAGGGTGGAAATTACATATTTGAATCCAAATTCTTTAGCCATGGCTTTGAAGATACCTTTGTAGCCCTCGGCATTTGTTTCGCCGCCTTCAACATTGGCATCAGGCTTGAATCCAAGGCAAAGTTCAGCATCTTCCTCGTTGCCGATACAAACATCGACATATTTCATTAATGGTCGCATTATTGACTGGGCTTTCTCTTTGGTCCAGAGTTTTTTTCTGAAGTTCAGATCAACGCTCACGGTGACGCCATGTCGTTTGGCTGCTTCACAAGCGTGACGGGTAAGTTCGGCAGCTTTGTCGCTGATGGCTGGTGTGATTCCGCTCCAGTGGAACCAATCGGCTCCTTCCATGATAGCGTCGAAATCAAAATCGGTCGGGTCGGCTTCTGATATAGCTGAGTGAGCTCGGTCATATATGACCTTTGATGGTCGCATCGAGGCGCCGGTTTCGCAGTAATATATTCCCACTCGATCACCGCCTCGTGCAATGAATCGGGTGTCGACTCCATATCGCCTAAGCGCGTTGACGGCGGCTTGGCCTATTTCATGGGTCGGGAGTTTTGAAACGAAAAATGCATCGTGGCCGTAGTTAGCACAGCTAACGGCTACGTTAGCCTCACCGCCACCCCAAATC
>CANOKG010000206.1 GCA_947566655.1 uncultured Muribaculaceae bacterium
GTCATAGCTTCTATTGGTGAAAGTATCTTAAGTTTATTAAGAGTCTCTTGAAGAAGTGGCATTAGGTAGTTTATGTTCAACCCATCGGTCTGTAATAGTTTGTCGGACAGTATCCACATATAATTGGCAAAGTTGCATGCAAAAACCGCGGCTATGTGGAGCGATTTGCGCCGGGAGCTATCGGCCGGAGTAACATTTTTTGATATTTGTTTAGCAAGTGCAAAAAGTTTACTAAAGCTTAAGTCGGAGTTTCCCTCTATAAAAAATGGGACCTCCGATATGTTTAGTCGGACATTTTTAGAGAATGTTTGTAGTGGATAAAAAACACCATATCGGGATTTGTATTTTTCAAAGACTGACATTGGAATACTTCCAGAGGTGTGTGCCCATATACCCGAATTGGGTGTGTTATCTGCAATATTTGCAATCTCATCGTCTTTGACGCTTACAATGTAAAAATCTGATTCTGTGTTGATATCCTTTAATGACGATATCGCGATGTCGGGCTTATTTATTAATGAGGCAAGTTGCTGTGAATTGCTTAAATTACGACTATAAATTTGTGTGATTTCAACTTGTTTTGCTAGTGCTTTTGCAAGATGTGTAGCAACATTACCCGCACCGATTAAGCATACTTTAACTTGTGGATTTGTGTTTGAAGGCTGCTTTGTATCTTGGCGTTCTGTAGTTATCTCTCGATCCATTTATTGATGTGCACTTGTTCCCACTTCAATTTTTCTATAGCTTGTGGTTTGCGTTCTTCGGCAGGGTGGCCAATTGCGAGAATGCAGACAACAGGAAGTGTTTCGGGCATTTGGAGCTGTTCTTGAACGTATTCTTCGGCTGGAGTCCCATCATTGGCATATCGGTCTCTGACTTCTATCCAGCATGATCCAAGTCCCAAATCGGCAGCCTGTAATTGCATGTAAGATGCAGCAATAGATGCATCCTCTATCCATGGATCAGTCGCTGATGGGTCTATTGCAACAACAATAGCGAGCGGTGCGCGTCCTATTGGTTCAGCTGCGCGTGACTTGCAGTGGCTTAACCTTTCCAATAATTCCGGCTCATTAACTATTATGAATTGCCATGCCCGGGAACTTTTGGATGTCGGTGCTAACAGACCTGCTTCAACTATTGTTTTTATGTCATTCTCATCCACAGCTTGGGATGTAAAATGGCGTATACTGCGACGTTTGACTATGAGAGTTTGGAAATTATTCATTGTAATTTATGCCATAATTAAGTTTTACTTCAATAAACATGGCCAAGCATCAGGAAAAATGGCTATGATAGCTGAATTCATAACCGACTGTGCTGTAGTCCCGGTTGTCGCATATACGCGAAAACGTCCGTTGGATTCGATAATACCTTTGCAATAATCGGGATGCTCGTAGATGAACTGTTCCGCGAGTTCGTTTGATGGAAGTGATGCTATTATCAGACAATAATTATCGGTCTCTTCGAGGTCTGTTTCCGAAGCATAGCTTTGGTCAATCACCGGATTTTTAATGTATAAAGTAGGCGATTCGGCTATGTCGGGTGTTACTGAGCTATCGGAAGTTGAAATAATGGCATTAATTGGTGACAATGATGCCTTGACTACTTCATATTCTTCGTAATTGGATGTTAGCGGAGTGGAAAGAATAAGTCCGACCGAAATAAGCAATGCGACCATTGCAGCATATTTCATTATGCTATGTAATGACCTTGTAAATTTAGAAGGTGCCGGCAATATGACGCTGTTTGTATCAGTCTCATTATTATTGTGGTCAACAAACCGGATGTCAACAGCCGATAAGCCGAATGTTGAAAAAATGGATTGTGCAGGCTCAAAATCGTAAAGATTGTTGCAGAAACTCAGTGTGCCTATTTCGTTGAACTTCAGGGATTTGTTCATCGTTAACTGGAGCTTGAGCAATTCGATGTCTTTGAGCATGGTTGCTGTTGCAACAGTAAAGGATTGATTCAGAGCTCTTGAGTAGGACGTAGCCAAAAGCCCATCGTCAAAGTTGATCTCACTATTGAACACAATTGCACGATGCGGAGGCAAAATCCGGTTGTTGGTAGAGTCGATACGTGACGGCTGATAAGACTTAATAAAAGCACCAACTCCAGGTACTGTTACACAGTCGTGGTGTTCAAGCAAATATTCGATATGTGATATAATTCTTTCCATATTCGTTACACAAAGGTACAAATAATGTCGATACTTAACAAATTTTGATTTGAATATTATTAGATACATCTTTGATAATTTGTACTTTTGTGAAATTAAACAAACAAGACAATCAGAATATGTTCTTAAGATATTTGATCGCAAGTATATCGTTTATATACACTGTTCTGCCATTGATGGCAGATAACAAGTATTTGCAATTTATGAATGATGCCGATAAAGCTGTTGAAAAAGGCGATTATCAGCGGGCGATAGATTTGTATAGTGAGGCTGTTGCGACTGAACCCGACAACTCGGGGAATGTAATGCTATTGTCAAATATTGGCATGTTGCATTACTATCAAAATAACTATTCTCTGGCTCTGATGTATCTTTCTCTGGCCCATGATATGGCACCTGAATCAATTACAATATTATCAAATCGAGCTAAGGTTTTTTCAGAAGCCGGCTATTCAGGTAGCGCACTTCAGGACTATGATCGCATAATACAATTAGATTCAACAAAATATAAACCATTTCTCGGGAAGGGGATTATTTACATGCAGATGGGGGATACTCTCAAGGCAAGCAATGCTTTTGAAAAGATGGCGTTGTTAACTGATACATCCAAGTCGCGTGAATGTACTGCTGCTTTAGCTTGGTTGGCGGCAGTGCGAGAAGATGGACGTGAAGGAATAAAACAATACACTATACTCATAAATGAGGAGCCTACGGCCGATTTGTATGCGGCAAGAGCGATTTGTTATGTTTCTATAGATGATTTTACATCTGCATCAGAGGATATTGCAGAAGCTATAAAATTAAATGAACTATGTCCTGAAATATTTGTGGCGCGTGCATATTTGAATAAGCGTACTTATAGAAATGACGATGCTTTAAAAGATGCGCAGCGAGCAATAGAACTTGGCGCTGATAAGCAGCGAGTGCGCAGGATTGTAATCGAATAGGAATAGTGCTCATGTATTCAAGTGTCATAATTATTGGGGGTGGATTGGGGGGCTTATTTACCGGTGCTTTATTGGCTAAAAATGGTCGACAGGTTACGGTATTGGATAAAAACAACATTATTGGAGGTGGATTGCAGTCATTCTGTCGCAATGGTATATCGTTTGATACCGGAATGCATGTAATGGGTGGTTGGCGCGATGGTGGCACTTTAGATCGTCTAACACGTTATATTGGCATTAGAAACAGTTTGAAACTAAGGGATGTCGATGACAATTGCATGGATGAAATCACTGTATTAAGTGATGATACTGTCTATCGAATATCGGCAAGTAGGAATGGATTCATCGACAGTTTGGTTTCATATTTTCCCGATAGCAAATTAGAACTTGAAAACTATATTGACTCTATTGATCGTATAGCCAACTCTTTTGATTTATTTAATTTGAGGCCTTACGATTTTAATGGTAGTAATCATCGGGATCCTGATGCGCTGATTACTGTTGATGTCTTTATTGAAAAATATGTGAGTGATCATAGGCTGAGGTCAGTCCTTGCATACATAAATGGTTTGTATGACGGACGGAGAGGATCGACACCCGCCTATATTCATGCGCTTATCATGTCGCTCTATCTAAATGGAGCTACAAGATTTGTAGATAACACAATTCAGTTGGCACTTAATCTTAAATCGTTTATTGAAGAAAATGGTGGAAATGTACTGAGTGGCTGTGAAGTTATTGGTGTCGAATGTGATGATCGCAGAATCGTGGAATCAGTTATATGTACCAATCAAAAACGTTTTGAAGCCGACTGTTTTGTTT
>CANOKG010000207.1 GCA_947566655.1 uncultured Muribaculaceae bacterium
CAATTGGGCTCGTTACCAACAATTCTGCGACCAACGATGCCGGTTTAACTACTAAAAATGTTATTCCTCCTGTAAGAGCTAAGGGATACCAATCTTCAAAACGCATTACTAATATTGTAGTGTTCTATGACGACAATAGCTTCGAATCGTTTGCCCCATCGACAGAGTAAATTTCATCCAGCGTTCCAAATACCAGCCCCTGCTGACATACTTCCATGTTCTAAACTCACGACCTTGCTCCCCGACAATTACAAATCGTATAAGTCAGAATAAATTTGTACCTTTGTCCTATCATTAACCTAAAAGTTATTATTTCCGTGGCAAAACAACTAACCGACTTTAAAATCACTAAGACCACACAGTTAACCCCGAGATATCAATTACTGAGTCTCAGTGCTCCCGACAACTGTGACCTCTCAATTATCAAGCCAGGTCAATTCGTTCAAATAAAAATAGAGAACAATTCTACATTTCTACGACGTCCTATCTCAATTCATGATGTCGATATTAATAACCATATAATCGACATCTTGGTTTGTAGACACGGAGAAGGTACCAACTATCTATGTGACATGCCTTCGGGCAGTACAATTAATATGATGTGGCCACTTGGCAATAGCTTTTCAATACCCTCAAATCCTAATGATTCAGTATTGTTAATAGGTGGCGGGGTTGGAGTCGCGCCCCTACTCTATTTAGGCAAACACTTGAAAGACAGTAGTTTTAATGTTAATTTTCTTTTAGCTGCCCGCACGGCCAATGATCTTTTACGTCTCGATGCATTTAAAGCTATAGGCCAGGTATATTTATCAACCGACGATGGCTCTATCGGTGAAAAAGGGCTTATAACACAAAATACTATATTGAATGAGTCATTCAAACATGTATTTTGTTGTGGCCCTATGCCCATGATGAAAGCCATAGCTCATATATGTCAAGAAAGTAATATTAACTGTGAAGTTTCATTAGAAAATGTGATGGCATGTGGAATTGGAGCATGCCTTTGCTGCGTTGAAAAAACCATACGAGGAAATCGTTGTGCTTGCACCGACGGTCCTGTTTTTAATATAGATGAATTGACATGGTAAATCAAGAAGTAAAAATAGGTAATTTAAACCTTAAGAACCCAGTTCTCACTGCATCTGGCACCTTTGGTTATGGAGAAGAATTCAGCGATTTTATAGATTTAAATCGACTTGGAGGATTTATAGTTAAAGGAACCACTCTTGAACCTCGTGAAGGGAACGACTACCCACGCATGGTTGAAACCCCTTCTGGAATGATTAATGCAGTAGGTCTTCAAAACAAAGGTGTTGAATATTTCATTAACAATATTTATCCTCGAATCAAGAACATCGATACCAATATCATTGTCAACGTTTCGGGCGCTAACATTGATGACTATATTAAAGTATCAGAACTGATTGCCGAATTGCCACTCATTAATGCTATAGAAGTAAATATTTCTTGTCCCAACGTGAAGCAAGGAGGTATGGCCTTCGGGACAACAACCAAAGGTGCGGCCGAAGTTACCAAAGCAATAAGAAATGTCTACAATAAAACCCTTATTGTTAAACTATCACCCAATGTTACCGATATCGTCTCTATAGCCAAAGCAGTAGAGGGAGAAGGCGCCGATAGCGTATCCTTGGTAAATACATTTATGGGCATGGCTATTGATGTTGAACGTCAACGACCATACATTTCAACCATTACCGGAGGCCTTTCGGGGCCAGCTATTCGTCCTATTGCGGTTAGAATGGTGTGGCAAGTAGCTCACGCTGTAAAAATCCCCGTAATTGGCCTAGGTGGCATTATGAGTGCCCGTGATGCACTCGAGTTCCTTATGGCTGGAGCAACAGCAGTCCAAATAGGCACAGCCAACTTCATTGATCCAACAACAACCATTAAAGTTATTGACGGGATTGAAGAGTATTGCCAGCGTCATTCCATAAAAGACATACATGAATTAATAGGAATTATATAATATCTCTGCCGTTCAAAAACAAGAGCTGTCGATTCTATGTATGTTTAGATCGACAGCTCTTGTTTATATAGTAGATCCTGTAAGCTACTACTTAATAAGGACCTTTACTATAGAAGTACCCTGACGCTTTATGAATAGGCCTCCACTTGGACTATCAACTTTCATACCCTGAAGGCTATAATACTCTACTTCGCCACCATTATCCATAACAGCAGAAATAAAACCGGTATTTCGACTTCCGTCCGATGACAAAAGCACTAATTCAGTTTGTTCGCCATTATTGTCAAATCGATTATTTTCCTTATCATACCCCAACTTTAAACCATTGATCTCAATAGACGCAATTCCATTTTCAACCGAAACCGTAGCATTCTCCGCGCTGGCTCTTGAAACCGATAGTTTCGATTCCATCAACAATTTTCCGTCTCTATATTCAAATTCCAAAACTTTCCCATCGAGTTGGCTATGATAGGCATAAAAACCATCATCGGTTAAATTAATTTCAGCACCTATGCCATCATTGCCTAAAGCGACAAAACTGTCATCTAGTTGAGCTCCGACAATATACCAATAACCATCTTGTAACTCAATATTATCCAGCACTTTCCGGTATGGAACTGCCTCTTCATCGGCCTTTCCTGTGTAGTCGAAAGTGTGCACAACCTCAGATTGACTTACGATCGACTGTCCTAAATCAGACTTAGCCCACACATAATACGTTCCGGGGCCTTCGGTGCAGCTTTTTAACTCGACAGGGGAAACATATTCCTCAAAATCTACAGGAGCTTCATCTTTTGAATTAGTAATAGAATACAAAACTTTGGCATCAGGAAATTCAGGAACGGCCATACTAAGCCCATTTACTTGCTGAGTGACAACAGGTACCGGAATAGTATCGTACACCGCAATCGAATTTATATAAACTAAATTATTCTTCTTATTATACGAAAATTGAAATTTAGTTAATTTCTCAGCGTCGGATGGAACCACTATCATATCAACAAATTGATCTTTAACCACAGTAACATCAAGATTATTAAATTTAAAAGTTGATGTCCCAGAACGAGCACAAACGTTTAGAACAAAGAACTTCGGATGTACTTGCCCTAAAATAGAGAGTGAGATTTCACCTTTGCCTCCTGTCGTGGAAGAAGATGAGCCAATTTGCAAGACATAATAAGGCAAATTTGATAAGCGTTTATCATTATCGTTATGGAGAAGACATAAATAATCATTAGTATTAGATAAAATCGGTGTATATTCTAAATACTTTAACCCGTCTACACAAAGATTTTCGGCTCTAGATTCAGTCTTAATAGGTAATTTAATAGAACTAGCAGACTTCTCGACTTTACCAAATTGAACACGGTAATTACCATATACATTAAATGAAAACAAAGCCATCACAGATAAGCCAATAAGAAATTTTGTCATTGTAAAAAATATAAATTAAAAAATTAAATGATGAATCTACGAAAAAGATCAGTTCAGAACACTAATTGTAATAACTAAATTACTACACTAATAAGCCAAACAAATTATTTAAGTAAATTTTCGTAAAAGTAGATAGAAAAATGAACTTAAACAATAAATTACTGAATAAAATTTTAAAATGGGTATAAATTAATCTAAAAACTTAATACGAGAACAACAAGAACCTAATTTCTGCCAAAACAACTATACGGGAATCAACCTTGAACAACTTAATATAACTCAATGTATAACACCAAAATCAGAGAAAAGACCCCTAATATTTCAGATAAATTAAAAACTAATCGAGAGAAAACTGTAATTTAAAACTTTAATAAAAAGGAGACCCGGGAAAGAGCTTTGTCGGCTCAATCCCGGGTCTCCCGGTTTGATAGGGGGCGGTT